>DAOVVQ010000257.1 GCA_030637065.1 Planctomycetota bacterium | reverse complement strand
CGCCTATATGATCGAGACGGCCAAACGTCAGCAAGACACGCTGATGGTCAACTCAACACCTATTGTCATTCGATCGTTGACCAAGGTGTTTCCACAGTCCTTTCGCGATTTAGTCCCGGTTGCCGCGATTATTGCCGATTACGGCGCGTTTGTCGTGGCTGCGGATTCAAAGTTCAAAGACTGGAAACAGGTTGTCGATGCCTTCCTTGCCGATCCCAAAAGCATCAAGGTTGCCGGCGGATCAGTCCGTGGCAGCATGGATCATCTTGTGCCAGCGATGGCCTTTCAAAAAGCCGGAGGAGATCCCAAAGAAGTCCGCTATGTTCCGTATGATGCCGGTGGGAAAGCAATGGCGGGTTTGCTGTCCGGAGAAACTCAAGTTCTTTCAACCGGTTTTGGTGAAGCGCTAGGATTGTCTAAAGCCGGGACGGTCCGAATCCTGGCGATTACGGCTGATGAAAGAGTGGCCGACGCGCCTGACATCCCGACCTTGAAGGAACTCGGCTACGACGCGACCTTTGCCAACTGGCGAGGTTTTTTCGGCGCACCGGGGCTGCCTGATGCAGAAGCGCAGGCCTTTGCCGATTTACTGAAGAAAATGTATGATACTCCTGAGTGGGAAACCGTACGCGCCCGCAATGGCTGGGTTAATCTCTATAAGCCGGGCAAAGAGTTCTACAGTTTCCTTGAAGGGCAGGAAAAAGTCATCGGTGATCTGATGCGCGAACTGGGATTTCTTGAATAGTCCATCAGCCTTGCCACGAAGAAACTGAGCATCTGAGAGATTACATAACTACCCTTGCGAAGGTTCGAAACCTTCGCAAGGGTAGTCAACAGGGGATTTTGTGTCTTCGTGGACAACCTTTCGAATAATCCATACGAAAATGAGTAAAGACAAAGTTGGAGCATCGTTTTTTCTGGTGTTGTCAATTGCGTATGGCGTGTTAGCCTTTGACATTCCTCTGACCTTTGTGGGGATCGATGAGGTGTTTACGGCACGGACACTGCCGTTTGCGCTTGCTGTTTTAGGCACTGTGATTGCTCTCCTTATTCTGGTATTGCCTTCGGCAAAAACTGACGACAGCCAGAAAATGAGTGCGGCGTTCCGTGGTCTTAATTGGAAGCTAGTCTGTCTATTGGCTTTGTTGATGGTGTTCTACGGCATGACTATCCGGTGGATTGGCTTTGTTCTGTCAACGATTCTTTTTTTGATTGGCAGTTTCCGGGTACTGGGGGAACGACGGGTAAAGGTGTTGCTTCTGGCTTCAGTTCCGGTGGTGATCGTTTTCTGGCTGCTGATATCCAAAGTACTCGGCGTGTATCTCGATCCCGGCAGCCTATACTTTTTCCTAGGGGAGTTATTCTAGCGTGCTTGAAGGCATCCTTACCGGTCTTAGCACGGCATTAATACCGATCAATATACTTCTGGTCTTTGTCGGGGTTTTTGCCGGCACCATTATCGGAATGCTGCCGGGACTTGGCCCGATCTCGGCGATCACCCTCATGATTCCGATCACCTATGGCTTGGATCCGGCTTCCGGTCTGATTCTTATGGCAGGCGTCTATTATGGGGCGGTATTTGGCGGCTCTACCTCGTCGATCCTTCTCAATGCTCCCGGAATAGCCGGAACCGTGGCTACAGCGATTGACGGGTATCCGCTCGCCCAAAAAGGGTATCCCGGCAAAGCACTGGCGGTAGCCGCCTATTGTTCGTTTAGTGGTGGAACCATTGCGGCAATTTTTTTGCTGTTTGCCGCTCCGGCCCTGGCAAAAGTATCCCTGAGTTTCCAATCTGCCGATTACTTTGCCCTGATGGTTTTGGGACTGACGTCAGTAGCGGCCTTTGCCAGTAAAGGCAAGTTTCTCATGGCTGTTATGATGACCATCTTAGGCCTGATGCTTTCAACGATCGGCACCAGTCAATCGGCAGGCGTGCAACGCTATACATTCGGACGTATGGATCTGATCGACGGCTTGAGTTTTTTATTGTTAGCGATGGCAACGTTTGCTTTGTCTGAAGCGATGATGTCCGTTCTCAAAAAGCCAAAGGGAGCGGAAAATGCTGATGCTGTCAACACGACACACATTGGCAGCCTGAAAGTAACGCGTGAGGAATTTAAACAGATCGCCCCGACTATTGCACGTTCATCCGTGCTTGGATTCTTTGTCGGAGTTCTGCCGGGAGCCGGAGCAACCATCGCCTCGTTCCTGGCATATGGTATGGAGCGCAGCCTTGCCAGCGCCAAAGAAAAACTCAAGTTCGGCAAAGGCAGCCTGATTGGGTTAGCTGCGCCGGAGACTGCGAATAATGCGGCGTCTTCCGGTTCATTTGTCCCGCTTCTGACGCTTGGCATTCCTGGTTCCGGGACGACAGCCGTGATACTCGGAGCCCTCATCTCGTATGGCATTCAGCCCGGTCCCCGTTTGTTTGTCGAGCGACCGGAAGTATTCTGGTCGGTTATTATTTCCATGTATATAGGCAATATTGTTCTCTTGGTTCTTAACCTGCCTTTAATTCCGTATATTGCCCGGGTGCTGGCTGTGCCGCGTCAGTTTCTGATACCGATGATCCTTTTCTTTTCAATGATTGGCGTCTATCTGGTGTCATTTAATACCGTTGACATCTTCATTATGGTCTTTATCGCCAGTATTGCCTTAGTTCTGCGTTTGCTCGGTTTTCCGATGGCCCCAATGCTGTTGGGTTTTATCCTTGGCGCAATGATGGAAGATAATCTCCGACGGGCACTGGTCATTAGCGACGGCTCCATTTCCTTTATCTGGCAACGCCCGATCACCTTAACAATTCTGATTATTACGGCTCTGACCCTCTTGAAGCCCTTGCTGGGACTATTTATAAAGGATGATTCTCAAACAGCATAGGACAGGACGTTTTCTCCAATACTCTCTATAATTCAATGGCTTGCCGACTTCCGCCCGCTAGCCTACATCCGCTCCGGCACCGCCATGCGCAAAGACTGGAGCCCATGAGCGGGATCGAACCGCTGACCTCATCCTTACCAAGGATGTGCTCTACCAACTGAGCTACATGGGCCTGTTTTTCCCGCCTTCCCGAACACGTTCGCGCACGTCAGCCCGAACGTATAACGGCAAAAAAACAACACCAAGCGCCCCCCCTGCTTAGCACCCATCCTAGTCCGCCTCAGGAGAGTCTCCGTGCTGTTTTCCTTATCTTCGCAGGCCAGTCCTACGATAGCTGAGTACTGCCAGTCCGCGAAAACCTACCAAAATCAGGCGCTTAGTCAACCCTCTTTTTTACTTATTTCCGTCTTTTTTTATGCAAGCCACAACCGCCTCGCCAAACTCGCTGCATTTCACCTCTGTCGCACCCTCCATGAGCCTGGCAAAGTCGTAGGTTACGACCCTGTCGCCAATCACAGCATTCATGCCGTCGACAATCAGGTCAGCGGCTTCCAGCCAGCCCATGTATCGCAGCATCATCTCGCCGGAAAGGATCAAGGATCCCGGATTCACTTTGTCCTGGCCGGCATATTTCGGAGCCGTCCCGTGCGTGGCCTCGAAAACCGACGTGCCCGTCTCGTAGTTGATGTTTCCGCCAGGCGCAATACCAATTCCGCCTACACAAGCAGCAAGCGCGTCCGAGATGTAGTCGCCATTAAGGTTCAGCGTAGCGATAACCGAGTACTCGGCCGGCCGCGTGAGTATCTGCTGCAGGAAGGCATCGGCAATGACGTCCTTGACAAGCACCTTTCCCGCCGGCGGATTCCAGTCACAATCTTCGGCCACAACTGCCACATCGCTCATTTCTTCCCGAACAAGCTGGTACCCCCATGCTTTAAATGCTCCTTCGGTGAACTTAATGATGTTTCCCTTGTGGACCAGCGTCACACTCGGAAGGCCATTGCTCACGGCATAGCGGATGGCGGCGCGTATAAGGCGTTGCGAACCCTCCTTCGACACCGGCTTAACACCAATGCCGCATGTTTCCGTAAAACGTATCGACCTGACATCCATCTCTTTCGTCATGAAATCAATCATGCGACGCGCATCAGCGCTGTCCGCCTCCCACTCAACCCCCGCGTAGATATCCTCGGTGTTCTCCCGAAAAACCACCATATTGGTCAGGTCCGGCCGCTTGACCGGCGAGGGCACACCCTCGAACCAGCGAACGGGCCGTAAACACACGTAGAGATCCAGCTTCTGACGTAAAGCGACATTCAGAGAACGAATGCCGCCTCCGACCGGCGTGGTCAACGGACCCTTAATCGCAACCATGTGCTCCCTGATAAGATCAACGGTCTCCGCCGGCAGCCATGTTCCGTTGCCATAAACCGCGTTCGCCTTCTCCCCGGCAAATACTTCCATCCACGAAATCCGGCGAGTACCACGGTAGGCAACACTCACGGCAGCGTTCCACACGTTCATGGCTGCTCGCATAATGTCCGGACCCGTCCCGTCACCCTCTATATAGGGAATGATAGGAGTGTCCGACACGATAAGCCGACCGTCGGGGCCCATGGTTATCTTGTCGCCGTCTTCCGGCCGCTTCACTTTGTTGTCACTCATAATCTAATTCCCTCCCAACGCAGGTTCCTCTCAGTAGCAATCTCTACTTCGCCCCCGTGAGGGCAAGCAGCCCCCCCGCAAGGAGAATCTTCCTCTGTCTTTCCGA
This sequence comes from Planctomycetota bacterium, assembly GCA_030637065.1. Lineage (GTDB taxonomy): Bacteria > Planctomycetota > Phycisphaerae > Sedimentisphaerales > Anaerohalosphaeraceae > DAOVVQ01. The sequence goes on along the minus strand of DAOVVQ010000257.1, from coordinate 932 downwards.
GAGGTCGAGCTTTACGCGAAACTTTACACCCGTTGTGTCGTTTATGAGGACGCCACCGCCCTCGCCGACGGCGGCACACAGACCCTCAATTCGCAGGCGATCACCCATGGTGATCTTCTCATAGTCGGCTTGCTTCTCGAAAAGAAACGGGATAATGCCAAAATTTACGAGATTGGCAAGGTGTATCCGCTCGATCGATTTCGCCACAACGGCTTTCACGCCCAGATACATCGGGCATAACGCCGCATGTTCACGGCTGGACCCCTGGCCATAAGACGCACCCGCAATAATCACATTTTGCAGACCTTCGTCCCTGTTCTTCGCCGCACGTTTCGAGACATCAACATTCACACTCTCAAATGCGTACTGTGAATATGCATCTATATTGGACCGAAACTTCAGCCGCGACCCCGCCGGCATAATGTGATCCGTAGTGATCTTGTCGCCAACTTTGATCGCGACAACCCCGTTCAATCTCTCGGGCATCGGTACGCCTTCCGGCACGGAGCCGATGTTCGGACCGCGTACGATCTCCACATCGCTCTTCTCCCCCGGAAACACGAACATCGAATCGTCCACCTCAAAGGCTTTGGGCTGCCGTACACGCGGCGCCTTCGCCCCATCAATGCTGCGCGGATCTATTATCAAGCCATTGAGGGCGGCCACGGCGGCTGTTTCAGGACTTACAAGAAATACGCGCGCGCTCTGCGTCCCCGAACGCCCCTCGAAATTCCTGTTTGACGTCCTCAGAGAGATAGCGTTCGTCGACGGCGCCAGTGAATTGCCGATGCAGAAACCGCACGCATTTTCGAGAAGCCGTACGCCGGCGCTGATCATCGTCGTGAGCAGGCCCTCTCGCGCCAGCGCCATCAAGACTTGCCGAGAACCCGGAGCCAATCCCACGCTGACGCGCTTATCGACCTTCTTCCCCT
>DAOVVQ010000098.1 GCA_030637065.1 Planctomycetota bacterium | reverse complement strand
GGTCGTGGCGTAATAGTGAGGATAATGCCAGTAAAGATCATTGCGAGTGAGCGTTTTGCCTGGGTCTTTCAATAATTGCGCAATGCGCTCGCGGCTGACAACGTCATTGTGGTCCGGATTGCCCATCAGGGAGGTCATGTCAAGGATAGACGGGTAGAAATCGATTGAACTGACCGGCTGAGTGCACACACTGCCCGGGGGGGTTACGTTGGGCCATCTAATGATCATAGGCACACGTGTGCCGCCTTCGTACAGGGACCCCTTGCCCGAACGCAGGGGATAGTTGCTGGTTACGCTCTTTGTCTTACTCTTGCCTACGAGCCCGCCGTTGTCGGACAGGAAGATCACGATCGTTCGCTCCTCGATACCGAGTTCTGCGATCCTTTTCATGATGCGCCCGACGTTCTCATCGAGACTGTGGACCATTGCGGCGTATTCATAGTTCTGATGGTGCATGCCGGGTTTGACTTGTCTTTTATAGTACTCGACCAACTCGGGCTTGCCCTCGATCGGTGTATGAACCGTATGATACCAGAGATTCAAAAAGAAAGGCTTATCTTTTACCTTCTCCATTATTCCAAGTGCCTCATCGGTCAGTCGGTCGGTCAAATATTCACCTTCTTCACCTAATTCCAGGTGCGGCACATATCTAAATTCATTGCCCCACCTGCCTGAACCGCTGTAGGGATAGAAAAATGTAGTCGGCGCTCCCCAGAATGTCCCGCCGATATTTATATCGAAACCCTGTGTCTGAGGGTAATAAGCAGCTTGACCCAGATGCCATTTGCCTACATGTGCCGTGAAGTAGCCTGCGCCCTTTAGCACCTCGGCAATTGTCACCTGCTCATGGGGCAGGTCGCCCAGCGTAATCGGCGGTATGAGTTTCTTGGTTTGAGGGGGCCTGGCAGAAGCCTCAGACCAGATCGTCATGCCCAGCCGGGCCGGGTATTTACCGGTCATGATCGAAGCCCGTGTCGGCGAGCAAACCGGTGCGGCGGCATAAGCATTGGTAAACCGCATACCCTGCCGGGCAAGGCGATCGAGATTGGGCGTCTCGTGCAGATCGGCGCCGTAACAGCCGATATCCGCCCAGCCCAGATCGTCCGCCAGAATCATCACGATGTTCGGCCGCTCAGCAGCCGCGGCGGGCGATTCGGCCGCCAGGCACAACACGACCAAGGCCGCAACGCTATATGCAGTTCTCGCAGTCATTGTTCCTTCTCCGGGGTCTTCGGCATCTGCGGCAGCGGATTCGCGGGCAGGGCCTTGGCGAGACGTTCCACCACGTCGGCGTAAGCGGGATCGTCCGCCACGTTGTGCAATTCGTCTGGGTCGGTTTCGTGGTCGAACAAGGCCTCCACGCCCCGAATGCGGATGTAGCGGTACCGGCCGTCGCGAACGGCGTGGGCGTCTTCCCTGGCACTGGTCACCACGGCGCGCCGGGCGTCCTTCGGCACGTCCACGAAGCTCATGATGTTTTCGCCCTGATTCTTCTCGTAGGCGACAAGCCCGGCGAGTTGGATGACCGTTGGGTACACATCCAGCAAGCTGACGGCGGTGTCCACCACGCGCGGCCCTCTGAACCCGGGCGGCACGATGATCAGCGGCACGCGCGTGGATTCTTCCCACAGCGTGAACTTCGAGAAATGTTCCTTCTCGCCGAGATGCCAGCCGTGATCGGACCAAAGAACCACGAGCGTGTTCTCGCTCAGGGGAGAGGCTTCCAACGCGTCCAGCAGACGGCCCAACTCATAATCGGCGTAGGTAATACAGGCCGCGTAGCCCCGGCTGGGACCCGGCTGGCCCGCGAATTCCTTGAACCGGCGCGTTTTCGTCAGTTGCGGCGGGATATCCGCGTCCCAACCCGGCGCATTTTGCGGCGGTTTAATTTCAACGCCTTCATAGCGGTCGTAGAACGCATCGGGAATGAACCACGGCATATGAGGCCGGTAGATGCCCACGGCGAGAAACAACGGCTGTTGGTGTTTCTTTTTGAGTTGCTGGATAGCCCAGTCGACCACTTTGTGATCGCCCATATCTTCCAGCGGTTTTCCCGTGCCGCCCCAATCGAACTTACCGATGCCGCGGCCAGGCACCTGGACGGGCCGGCTCGGCTCCGGGAGCTGCCGCTCGAACGATGGAAAGAAGTCGTCCCAGCCGCGGGGCGATATGTACCCTTTGCAGTCTTGGGCGCCCTCTTCGTTGGCATGGTAGATTTTTCCACACCCGAAGGTCGCGTAGCCGTGCTGTTTGAAATACTCGGGGAGCAACAACGTATCGTCAAATATCGCGTTGGTCCGCCAGTCATTACGGTTGGCGTACACACCGGTCGTGGCCGGATGCAGCCCGGAGAGGATGGACGTCCGGGACGGATTGCAGGAAGGCGCGTTGCAGTGGGCGTTCGTAAAGAGGACGCCCTGGGCCACGAGACGGTCAAGGTTTGGCGTATCCACCGCGAACGGCTCTCCCCTCAGCCCGCTGGCGCCCCAATCGTTGAGATCGTCTATCGCGATAAAGAGCACATTGGGGTGTTCTGCCGTCGAGACGAATGATGCCGTTGACAGTAGAATGAGGAAAATGCCAACTCGATTCATTTTTATGCCCTCTTTCTTCTTAGGCCCATTGCTTCGGAATGAACCATAATCGCGACAACAGCAGGATTCAGCAATTTGTTTCGATAAAATTGGTTCATCTTCATCCCTTCAACGAGTCGTCAGGACCGATATTTACCTTAGCTCATCGACGTGTTTCTCGTCGAGATTATTGCAGAAAAGCAGGTTTGCCTGCAATTATGTCCATGAATCCTTGACTTTGCAAGTGTTAAATGTTAGGGTCTTTGTGTAATCAAGGCTGCGTATGCCTTTACGTACAGCATAGGAGGTATCTTATGACAAAAACGTCAAGCAGGCGTCAATTTCTAAAATCGGTCATGTACACAACCGCAATAGGCAGCATTTGTTCCGGCTGTGGCACTCATGCGAAAAGAAGCGGTGTAAAGCGGAGCAATAAGCCGAATGTTCTGTTTGTTATCTGCGACGACCTCAATAACGATATCGGTGCTTACGGCCACCCCATGGTCAAGACTCCGAACATAGACCGTCTTGCAGCCGAGGGGGTGCTGTTTAGGAATGCCTATACGAATTTTCCGCTGTGCGGGCCATCGCGAAACTCTTTCATGACGGGCCTCTATCCTGACCAGACGACCATAAAAACACTCCGCGTGCTCACCCGCTCCCGTGTCCCGGAAGTGGTGACAATGAGCCAGCATTTTATGAATCATGGCTACACCGCCGCCCGGGTGGGTAAGATATATCATTACGACAATCCGAAGGCGATAGGCACGGACGGCCACGATGACCCGGCTTCATGGAATGAAAAAATAAATCCTATCGGCCGGGATAAGGCCGAGGAAGACAAGATTACCAGTCTGCTGCCGGGTAAATTCGGCGCGACGTTGAGCTGGTATGCCGCGGAAGGAACGGACGAAGAACAGACCGACGGTATCGTTGCGACGGAATCTATCAATCTGATGAAAAAATATTCCGAGGAAAACAAGCCCTTCTTTCTGGCGGTAGGTTTTTACAGACCTCATACGCCTTATGTTTCGCCGAAAAAATATTTTGAGATGCACCCTAAGGACAAAATTGTTATCCCCCAGGTTCCTGACGGATATCTTCAAACACTGCCTGTGCCAGCTCAAAAGACTCTGATTGCACATAAAGAACAGCTCAATCTCGCGGACGATCTGGCACGGTCGGCGATTCAGGGTTATTATGCCGCGATAAGTTTTGTCGATGCGCAGATCGGGCGTTTGCTGGATGGTCTCGAAGAATACGGGCTGAAAGAAAACACCATCGTCCTGTTCACCTCCGACCACGGATATCACATGGGCGAGCATGGGCATTATAAGAAAATGACGCTCTTTGAAAATGCCGCTCGCGTGCCGCTGATTATTTCCGTACCCGGACAAAAGAACAAAGGCAAGCAAACTTCGTCTATGGCGGAGATGATCGATTTTTATCCCACACTCAGCGATCTGGCGTCTCTGCCGAAACCGGCTCAGGTATCAGGTGTCAGCCTGGCTCCTGTCCTGGACGATATCTCCGCCGCTCCGCGCAAAAACGCGATCACCCAGATGGCTAACGGCTACAGTATCCGTACCTCGCGATACCGCTACACCGAATGGCTTGAAGGCGGCGAAAAAAACAAGGAATTGTACGACCACAGAAAAGATCCGGATGAAATGAAAAACCTCGCAGAAAAACCGAGGTACGGCAAAGTTGTAGCGACACTTAAAGCGCAGCTCGCCGGGCGTGTAAAAAAAGCCGCGATCGCGCCGAAGGGATTGAAAATAATTACTCCCGAATTGGAAAAGAAAAAATAACAATTCCTAAGGGCACAAGAGGTGTGAATATCTTAATAACGAAGGATCAGGTAAATGAGTAGATTCAGAATTATTGTCTTATTGGTCGCATTTGCAATGGCAGCCCCGGCATATCTTGATGCTTCTTCAAAAAGTCCTGAGCTAAACGGTCAGTGGTATCGAAAGCATCGCGGAAAAGCCGGCCTGTATCTGCGGCTGGCGAAGAGGGATCGCATGACACGTGCGGATTTCTTTCTCTCTCATCCGCTGGTCGATGCACTTGTTGCAACTTTCGCCTGGGCCGTTATCGAGCCTGAGCCGGGGCAATATGACTTTTCAGAGATAGACAAGGCTCTTCAAATCTGCCGAAAACATGGAAAGGGCCTGGTGCTGGCGATCTCCACTTACGGCCAACATGTGGACAATCAGCCGACACCGGAGTGGCTCTATGACAGGGGCGTGAAGCGAATTCGGTTTCAGGGGGGCGGAGTTGCCAAGGGTGAGCCGATTACCGTTCCAAAAGTCTGGGACGACGCTTACCTGCGTGAATATGGCAGATTCATTCGCGCACTTGGCAGGCGATATAACAGCGAGTCCGGTATCTGGTATGTAATGCCCGGTTTTGGTCATATTGGCAATGTCAACGCCCAGCCGAGTAAGAATGGCGGGCCCGCTTTTCTCGCGGAAGGCTGGACGCCCGAGATATGGACCGAACTTTGCAAAGATGTCGCCGGTCTCTATCAGGCGGCATTGCCGGATATCCCGCTGATAGTCAAATCCGCCAAGCAGATCCTGAAGAACAGTGATCATGATCATTATTACACTCAAGCCAACGACATTCTCGCCGAACTTGCGAAGCGTAATGTATCGATTATCGGTTTCGGCCTGGAGCCTGATATCGAAAGGCTCAGGAAAAATCACGCCGTTGAGAGGATCGCACAACTAAGCAGCTATGCCTTGCGCGGTGATATCCGGCTTGGTATTGGAGATGACTGGCCCCTGTGGATTCCCGAGGAACGGCGAAAAAAGAACGTTAAATTTCTCGTTGGCCGCGATGAAGAGGGAATGGCCCGCGAGCTTCAATACGCTTTCGGTGGCATTGAAGGACTCCCAAGAACTCACATCAGCCTGATTTATGTCCTCCAGACCGAACTTGAGGCGTCCCACCCCAAAAATGAAAAAGGGCAGAATGAACGGGTTTACGAGTTACTGGCTGCGGCACGGAAACGTTTGAAAAAAGAGGATCCAATTGAGAGATAGGTCATTGCAAAAGGCCTGATCAGGATTTTAGTGTTCCAGGTCTCAAGTCGCGGTTCTACTTCTTTAATGTTTGAGAAACCATATCTTCGCTGTGGGATCGGTCTTGAAGAACTTCAACATTTGTTCGGCGATTTTTTGCTGGCCTGTGTCTGATGGATGCGTGCCATCGTCACGAAAGTCCTCTCGTCTGTACATCAGGTCGTCGTAATTGCGGCCCTTTTCCCCGTCAGCCCACAGATAAGGCCCCCACAATAACAGAGGCAGCTTTCCCGCCGTATATCTCAACGACGCCATGTCCGCAATCTGGTCCTGGATCAGCCAGCGGACGGCGAAAGCGCTCTCGTATGCGTAAGGCTCAGGATTGAGCGGGGTGGTAGCATAACCGGCGTAACTCCGGCTGGAGACGTAAACGAACTTCAGATTCGGGTAGCGTTTTTTGAGCATGCCGACAAGCTGGCCCATGTCATCCTTAAGCTGCCGGGCATGATCGGGGAACTCGCCGACCCGCTTTCTGCGCGCGGCGTCATGCTTCATCGAGATGGCATGTTTCATCCAGATCACCTGAACCTGCTGCGGCGCAGCCCCAGCGGACTTAATTCGCTGATCCAACCTGTCCCACGGACTGGCGCCGCTTCGCGTGTGCTTGTCTTCGACCCACTTGCGTGAGTCCATACCACCCTGCGCACCATCGACAAGTATCACAGTCGGGTTCTTGCGAGGGTCTGCGTTGGCCACCTCGATGAACCGTTGCGACTCCATAGTCGTGTTCGACATACCATGAGTCATCAGCACGATCTTGCCGTTAGGTGAGGGCTGTCCCTTCGCGTCCAGCGGCATGATCTTCGCCGCCTCGGCAATCGCGGCTTTCAAATGAGCATCGGGTGGAGAGTTTTTGCCCCTGCCGTAGAGACCGCCGTCTTCGCCCTTGTAACGATCTTCAGCAGTCATATCAGTCAACGGCTTGCCGACAGCAGTCTGCTCGCCTTTGACTGGAGCAATGGCGGGATTCAGAACGTTTCCAGAACTTGACGCAGCGAATGCATTGGCATAGAAGCCAACAGCCTTCTCTCCAATCTTATTATACATCAGGTTATAGTTATGTGCTTTGATGTCAGTGCGGATATCGAAAGTGTGGGCAATCTCGTGTTTTTCCAGCATGGCATGCATTGCTTCACAGCGGGGTATCAGCCACTTACCTTCCTCATCGTGCGGGACTAAGCGGATAATGGATCGTCCACGGAGTTTCTCGGCATTCTTCCCGATGAGTTGGAATGGGTCGTTGGCATGGAAGTAGTCAATATCCTCTTTGAATACAAACGAGAAGTGTTCTATCCATTTGCCTTTCGGCATATCGGCCTTGATATCCGGTCCGAGTAAGGCAGGCGCCAGGATGGACACCACACCGAATATATCTGGATACTTGAATCCGAGATGCGCCGCGCCAAAACCGCCCATGGAGAAACCCTCGACCGCCCGTCCTTCGCGCTTATTGGTCGTCCGATAGGTGGCGTCGATGTGGGGAATGAGGTCGTTGACAATGACGCTCTCGATGGGCCATTTACCATTCTTGGAATCGCAGTACATCGTCGCGCCACGAAGGCCATTGATGAGCACGATGACCATGGCCGGCGCCTTGCTGTCTCGGATCGCCTGGTCCATAATCTTCACTATCCCGCCGCCCTTGCTCTGTGTCGCGCCTGAACCGTGTAGCCAGTACAGAACCGGGTAACGCTTCTTCCGCTCCTTGTCGTAATCTGGCGGCAGATAGATCAGATAACTCACTTCGGAATCGATCGTTTTGCTATGGAACGTCTTATATGTCGTGCCAGGCGGTTCAGTCTTGTCCGGCTCCACCCATGACATCTTCTCAGCCTTATTCGGGAGATCAACGGGACGATCCTTCTTTGGCTCCTGCGACTCGCCCTCGGCGTTTACCCTCACCACCTGCGTTCCTTCGCGCGTGGTGGCCGTCCTTTTTCGCGTTCCCTTCGTGGGCGGAGTCCAGTGATCGTCTTCGGCACGTCTATAGCGACCGGTCTCGATCAGTTTCTTCCTGTAGCCCTCGTATCCGAGCCTCCGCGCATCGTCCACGGCGCCCTGTACCTTTCGACAGGTCTCGGCGTTCATGCCGTCGGCTTCCCACAGTTCCCAATACTCCGCGTCAACGTGAACGAAGTTGAGCGCGGCCATTTCGATGGAGCCTTGCCGTTCGGGCGTCCTGTCGAAGCTAGCCAGGCTCTGATAGCCGTTGAGGAGGCGATCCTTGAACTTGAAGAGGGGATGCCCGGGATCGTCTCTGTTCTCTTTTCGTCCGTTCAGACCGTTGTTCTGCAAAGCAAATCGGCGCGGGTATTTTTCCAAACCGTAGAGGGCGACCCGCTCGACAAACTCGTTAGGGCTCACATCGGACAGGTTCGTCGTTTTGGACATGTGGAGACAAATCAACTGACGTCGAAACGCTGTCGCCCACTCATCCATGTATTGACAGTAAACCCGAAGCAGTTTGTCGCTCGTTAACCCGACTTCGGTCCAGCGCCTCATGTCCTCCGGGCTTTTGGGCAGGTGCATCTCGGCGCTCATGTAGTTGGCGCAAGTCAGCGTCACCGCGACACAATGGGGGTCGGAAGCGTATCGTTCACCAAACGTCTTTATGAGACGCGAGAAATGGCGTTGGAAGACCGGGTCCCACGGGACGGGAATCGCTGCGCGATCTCCGTAGGTCGAGCGATTCGGATTGGCAATGACGGTATCGAAGCGGACGGCGCCCGTCTTGTAGATGTACTCGGGCGAGTAAATCCCCGTCACCACCTTGAACTTGTACTGCTTGCCCGCTTTGCGTACGAGCTCAACGCAGCGGTCCAAACGTGAGAAATCGTAGCATCCTTCCTCTGACTCGATCTCGTTCCACTTCGCGGCAAGCAGCACGCCGGTGAGACACGGATTGCCCTGCAGCTTGCGCAGGAATGCGTCGGCCTTTTCATCAGTCTCCGGCGGCTTGAGGCTGGCGTAGAGGCCCTTCATTGGCGTGGGCGCCGCAGTTATCGCCGCAGTTTGCAAGCCTGGGGCCTTGGAAGTGTTCGCCCCGGCGCTGGACGACGCGATCGCGAACACTTCCTTGTAAAACGCGAATTCCTTGTCACCCAACTCCTCGTAAAGGTTCATGTAGCTGTGCTTTATGCCGGGGATGACAATTAGTTCACAGGGAAGGTACAGGCCCGTCATCTTATCGTAAAATTCACGCGTTCTTGCAACTGTATTTGGATTATCCGCGTCTCCCACTATCAAACGTATCCTCATGCCTTGCCGGATAGAATTGGCATTCTTTTCAACGAGCTGGAAAGGGTCGTTCTTTCGGAAATATTCGACGTTTCCCGCCAGGGGACCGGTCTTCCATACCCGATCCACCTTTGGCCAGCCGCTGTCGGGACGAATTGGTGCATGGGCCAGTGCCGTAGCAGCACCGAAGAGATGGGGATATTTGAAAGCAAGGTGGAGTGCGCCGAAGCCGCCCATAGAAAAGCCCTCGACAGCGCGCATCCGGCTGGTGCCATACGTACGGTAGGTCGCGTCAATATGTGGGATCAAATCCTTGACGATGACGGTTTCGACAGGTTTATTGCCGTCAATAGAATCGCAGAACAGGCTGCCTCCAACACCGTTTACGAGGACGGCTATCATTGCAGGCGCTGCGCCGCGGCATATAGCATCGTTGAGACGCTCAACAAAATTGTCACCTGTCCGCTGATTGCCCCCGCCACCGTGAAGCCAGTAGACAACCGGATAGTCTCTGCTCTTTGCCGTTTCGTAGTCCGGCGGAAGATATACCAGATAGCTCACATCGTCCTGGATCGTTGGACTAAAGAAGCTCCTGTAATGCGTTCCCTCCGGCTCGTCTTTGACTGGATCGAGCCAGTTGCCATGCCCGGCGATGCTTAAGTTTGAGAAAATAACCAATGTGAACAAGATTTTACTATAGATCATGGCCATTTAACCTTTCATGTGCAAAAGAACATATCCGATTGCAATTATGACAATAAATCTTTGACATTTCAAGTCTTAAAATGTATAGTCTTTGCAGGATCAAAGCGATGCATGTATTCTTGTACCTTACGGGGTCAAGACGTAATTCCTATGTTCCGAGTTAAAAGTAAAGGGTGGACATATGCAAAGACGTGAATTCCTGTCTTTATTGGCAGTTGGGGTTTCTGCAATGACATTTCCTAAGGCAGTACGCGGCAATCCGACCGAAAGTACGAAAGAAAAACCCAACATACTGATCATCATGGCCGATCAAATGGCTGCGGCCTTTACCGGGGCCTATGGGCACCCTGTTGTCAAGACCCCCGCCCTTGATCGGCTTTGCGCCGAAGGCATTCGTTTCGATGCGGCATATACCAACTGCCCCGTGTCTGCGCCTGCACGCGCTGCCATGCTGAGCGGGCGCCATGTCTCACGAACACGCACCTACGATAACGCAGCCATCCTCCCATCCGATGTATCCACCTACGCACACCATCTTCGATTGGCCGGCTACGAGACCGTCGCTTCAGGGAAAATGCATCTGGTCGGCGCCGATCAGTTGCACGGTTTCGAGCGGCGGCTCACCAGGGATATTTATCCTACAACCTTCAAATGGACGCCGAACTGGAAGGACTATCATGAAAACGGTATTCAAAATCAAAAGGCAAGAAACCTTGATGAGAAAAGGATAGGCATGCGTGATAAGACGCATCAGCTCGACTATGATAACAACGTACAGGCTAAGGCGATCCAATTTCTGAAATCACGACGATCCAGTACCCTCAAATCTGATTCACGTCCATTCTGCTTGCTGGTCTCATACACTCATCCTCACCCGCCTTACCTGATATCGCAAAAGTATTGGAATTTATACGAAGGTGCGGATATCGAAATTCCGAAAGTGTCAAAAGAAGAAAAGGCCTGCCGAAGCCAAATGGATATGTGGCTCCAGCAATACGAAGGCGTACCTGATGAAGTCGTGCAAAATGCCGAGCGAATGCGAACATTTCGCCGGACCTATTACGGTATGGTCAGTTATGTCGATGAGCTTGTCGGCGAGTTGCTGAAAACTCTTGAAGATTGCGGGCTGCGAGATGACACCGCTATTTTGTTTACCTCGGATCATGGCGATATGCTGTGTGAGCGACAGTTGATCGAAAAACGTTCCTTCTATGAATTGTCGGCGCGGGTACCCATGATAGCGAGCTACCCCAAACGCTGGGCCAAAGGAATGACCCGCTCCGAACCGGTTAGCCTTATCGATATTTTCCCGACCATCGCCGGGTTTACACAGTCGCCGGAGCCGATTGATATAGACGGCCGCAGTTTCCTGAATCTCCTGGAAGGAAAAGAAGATAGAGGCGCAGAACGCATAATTTTCAGTGAATATCATTGTGAAGGCGTAGCAGGAGCATGCTTCATGGTGCGTAAGGGAACGTTCAAGTATATTTACATCCATGGATACGATGCACAATTATTCGATCTTCGAAGCGATCCCAAAGAACTTAACAACCTTGCCGGAAAATCGAGATACGCCAAACAGGAAAAAGCACTTCGATCTGAAATATTCGATCGCTTCGACCCGGCTGAGATTGAAAAAGATGTTTATAAAAGCCAGGCTGAACGAAAACTGATGCAAAAGGCCATGGATCAGGGCCAGCCAACCACATGGGACCTTCAGCCCGCCTTGTGAGGCTTTTTGTCCGATGGGCCTGAGAACTTGATTATGTTAAGCGAATACGGCTTTATAATGAGAGACGATGTTTCATCATTGTCAAAAAAGAGTCTGTAACTATCCAGCGATTCGGCATAGATCGCCTCTTTCGTGAAAATACCATGGTCGACGTTAACGCCATCGACTTTTATTGAAACGTTTTTTATTTCATCAGCGGTTTCGTTAATGAGTAAAAGACAGTACCGACCGTTTTCCCGGCATGCGACGGCTTGCAAGCCCTGGGTCTCAGATGAGGTGACAGAACATACTCTTTTGTTACCCGCAAAAAGCATCCCACAGAGTTTCATGGCATGATAGTGATTATTCACTTCATCTTCCGCCCTGCATAGACCTTTCAGTGACATATAAGAGGCGTAAGAAATAAAGTTATCGCTGGCAACATTATAGTCTATCATCCATTTGTAGAATTTGCCGATGTACAGGCATCCCAGCATACTATCGTAAACCCCTTTCCCGGAACGCCTCTTTAGTCCCCATTGCCACATCGAAAGTTTCTTTCCGGGAAATCTTGCCT
>DAOVVQ010000252.1 GCA_030637065.1 Planctomycetota bacterium | reverse complement strand
TCCTCCAACGGAACCACGATCTCCACCGCATCCGTCCCATAAACCGTCGCAACCGCCTGACCGCTCATAAGATACTGGCCAAGGTCAACCGATTCAGCCTGAACCCTCCCGGCAAACGGCATCGAAATAACAGTTCGCTTCAGATCAAGCTGTGCCTTGGCCAACTGCGCCACAGCCGCCTTAAGCTCGGCCTTGGCCTGACTGATCTGCGGCTTTCGCAACACCAAAGGCGACGTCGGCTCGGTCCCCGGATGAAGCTGGTCCCACTCCTGGCGGGCAACCGTCGCCTCAGCCAATTCCTGGTCCAGCCGGACCTGAGCACGCGCCACCACCGCCGCGGCACTCTCGACCGCAAGCTCATAATCAGCCTGTTCGATCACGATCAGCCACTCATCCGCCTTAAAGAAGCCCCCGTCGACCAGATTATCGTGGCAGTCGATCACAACGCCCGAAACCTGCGGAACAACCTTTACCTCGATCTTCGACCCAACCGTGCCAAAACCGCCGATCTCCATCTGCATATCACCCGGATACACCGTCTGGGCATTGAGCAAAGGCGCCGAAACTTGGGCCGCCTTCTTCTCAGGAGGCTTCCGCATCGAAAGCATCTTCTTGAATGCCAACGCAGCGATAAGCAAGACTATGACCACCAGTACCAGTTGTATCAGTACCCGAACCGCCGTTTTCCATTTACTCTCTGATCCACTCATCGCTTCACCTGTCCGTAAACCCCTCTGTCTTATTATTCCAAATTCACATAACTGTTCTCATCCGCCGCCGCAGCAATGCCCTCAGGATCGACCACCACCTCACCAGTCACCGCAACATCCTCATCGCCGACCCCCCAGTCGCCCCCCAGCGCCAAAAACAAGTCGATACGCCCGCCGAACAACTGACCCTTGGTCGAAACCAGCTCATTTTCCGCTAATCGCCGCCGCCGCTCCGTCTCCAGCACGATCAGTATGCGTTCCAGACCCTTGGAATAACGGTCGTCGGCCAACTCCTCGGCGCTGCGGGCCTCTCGAAGCCGAACCTCAAGCTCCTTCATCCGCCAACTCAGCATCTCGCAGCGAACAAGCGCATCTTCAACCTCACGAAGCGCCTCGAGCACCACCCCGGCATAAGCCGCCCTCGCCCGCTCGCTGCGAGCCCTGGCTGCCTCGACACCGGCCTTGAGCCGCCCGCCCTTAAACACCGGCGCCGCAAGCCCTATCACCCCCGCCCAAATCTCGCTCTCAGGGTCCATCAAAGTAGCGAACTTCCCCGACCGATACCCACCGCTGCCCGTCAGCGTAAAATCAGGAAACATCTCGGCAACGCTCACCCCCACACGCTCGGTAGCGGCGACAAGCTGAAACTCCGCCGCCCGAACATCCGGACGCCGGTCAAGCAGCCCAGCCGGCAAACCAACGGGAACCGGCGAAAGATCCGGCAAATCGCCCAACGTATCCGGCAAGTTAGCCGAGGCCCCCGCCCTCATCCCTAACAAAACATCCAGACCGTGACGAGCCAACTGAAGCGACTGCCGCAATTGTGGCTCAAACGCCGCCGCAGCCGCAAGATTCTCCCTGGCCAGATGAACGTCAAGCGAACTGACCAGCCCCCGACCATACCGCCTCTCGACGATCTCAAGCGTATCCTTGCGACTCTCGATATCAGCCAAAGCGATCTCGATCAACCGTTCCAACGTCGCGATCCGCGTCCGTCCCCGCACCACCTGCGCGATAACCGAATGCGTAAGAGCCTCACGGGCCGCCTCCGTCGCCAACAGATCGGCAACAGCCCCCTGCTCGGCCCGCCGCAGCTTCCCAAAAATATCCGCGATATAACTTATAGACAGCTCCTGCGAATACGTCTGCGATATAAAACTAAGGCGACCGGCAGGCGAATTAAACGAACTCTTCGCCCGCCCCCGCAAACCCAAATAAGAAACATCCGGCAGCCGAACACCATGGCTCTGCGCCAATAGCGCCCGCGACTCGTCCACTGCCGCCGCCGCCGACCACAAACTCGTATTATTCGCCAGCGCCGTCTCCACAAGCTCGCTGACCACAGGGTCGCCGAAACTCTCCCACCACGCACCGCCAGATTCGCCAGCATCTGCGTCTTTCCACGATGACGGAGCATTTACAAAAGCGATGTCCCCGTCCGCCGCCGTCTCCGGCCGCTCATAGTCCGGCCCCACCATGCACCCGGACAAAGCCAAAGACCCGACAAACGCCAACAAACCGATCCTAACGCCGATCCTAACCACTTACGAATCCCCCTTTGCACAGGCACGAACGCCCGCCGCAGAAAACTTGATTATATGCCTGATACTGCTCTCGATCTCAAAAAACGCAGGCTCCAACTCGCCGGCCTTCTCGAGCATGTCATGAGCACAAAGCGTATGCACCAACTGACCCGCAAGAGACTTGATCGACATCGCCGCTTCCCGCTGACCAAGACCTGGACAAACCTCCGACAAAGCCTCCTGCATCACCGCAAACACCGGCGCGATCGCCTCCTGAAAAAACATCGCATCGGGAAGCTGAGGGTCCAGCATCTCCCGACTCATCAGCTTCAGCAAACCGCGACCGCCGTCCTTATCCATCAAAGGCGCAACAAACGACCGCGCAAACGCCTCCAACAGATCCTCCAACGCAACATTCCCGCCCCCACCAGCCATCACCGACCGAATACTCTCGATCCTCGTATCCCGCATCGCCAACATACGGTCCAGAAACACCTCTCGATAAAGCCGTGCCTTACCGCCAAAATGATAATTCACCGCTGCAACATTGCACCCAGCCGCCGTAGTGATCTGCCGAACAGACGTCCGCTTATACCCACGATCGGCAAAAAGCCTCTCGCCAGCATCCAAAAGCCGGCTGCGAGCATCCTCACCGCCGCACTTCGATTCTGCAGCCGCCTTCACGTCAGCCTCAGCCCCCGCCAATCCACTATCTCTATTCTCACCCATAGCACACACCAATCCAAATAATTAAAACAACCACTTCAAACAACAGTATAAAACACTTGTTTGAATCTGTCAAGCAAAAAAAATGCCTTTTTCACCAATCCCGCGCAAACCATTGCCAACAAAGCAGTTACACCACCAAAAAATCTCGCCAGTCCGCCAGCAAGGGTGGCAGCGCGTTTGCGAAGCAAACCGATGGGCGTATGCACATCAGCCCCCAACCAAACCACATTTCGCCGATTTAACTTGATTACCCCCATAAATAACGTGTATCTTAGCAGCGAGCAAAGCCCTGAAGGGGCGAAAACAATACAGCCCAGGGCAACGCCCTGGGTATCGGGCAACCGGGACACCTAAGCCCTGAAGGGGCGAAACAAAGCAGACAGGTAATCGAAATGCAAATAAAACTCCATTACGGCAAAGAAATCATCACCCTCGCTATCCCCGAGGAAAATATCGCCGACATCATCCGCCCGTGGCAAAGCCCCGAAGGCCCCGACAACCAAACGCTCGTCCGCCAGGCCCTCGACCCAAGGCACGTCAGCGAGTTCCAACTGGCAATCAACGGCAAACGCCTCTGCATTCTTCTCGCCGACGGCACGCGGGACATGCCCCTGTCTGACATCGCCGCCGAATTGTTCCCACTGCTCACCGGCGCCAGCCACGTTCAGTTCGTGATCTGCACCGGCACCCACAACGCCGATACCCCCCAAAACGAAGCAATAAAGGATGTGATCACCAACGCCGCCCAAAGCGCTGCCCTCGCCGACTTCCGTTTACACACCCACGATCACCGAGCCGACCAACTCATAAACGCCGGCAAGACCTCGCGCGGAACCGATGTGCTATTTAATGCCTGTATCCGGGAAGCAGAGGTTTTTCTCGTCCTCTCCGACGTCAAATGCCACTACTTCGGCGGATACTCCAACCCGATAAAGAATTTCGTACCCGGAATATGCGCCTACCAAACCGCCGAGCAGAACCACAGCCTCGCCCTCGACGAAAACTCAACCTTCGGCCTGCACCCCTGGCACCGAAACGAGACCCGAAGAAACAACCCCTTAGCAGCCGACCAACTCGAAGCAATGCATCTGATCGTCAAACAAAGATCCGTTTTCGCCCTCCTGACGATAAGCACCTCGTCAAAGATACAGTGGTCCGGCTTCGGCGACGCCGAGATGATCTGCGGAAAGGCCTTCGACACCTGCGACAAACAAAACGCCCACGCGGTAACCCCCACCCATCGCCTCATAGTATCACCCGGAGGCCTGCCAAACGACGTAGACCTATACATCTCGCAAAGGGCCCTCGAACTAACCAAACAGGCCGTAAAAGACGGCGGCGAGGTCCTCTTCATCTCAGCCTGCCCAAAAGGAGTAGGCGAAGATCACACAAAAGAAAACTTCTACAACCGCCTAACCGACCCGATCGACAAAATACTAAACTCAATAGAAGGCGACTACAAACTATACAGCCACAAACCCTACAAATTCGCACAAATGATCCAACGACTAAACAAAATATGGATCCATTCCCAAATCCCAGACGACCAAATCGAGGCAGCACACCTAAGCCCAACAAATAACCCCCAACAAGTAGTAAACAACTGGCTAAAAGAAAACCCAAAAACAAAAATAACAATAATAGACGGAGCAAACAAAATAGCAATATACACAAAAAAGTAACCACCAACCACAAACCACAACACGCCCCGTAGGATGGGTAACTTGTTACCCATGCGGTTTACTGGTGAATTGTCTTTCCGTCTTTGTCAGTGCACAAGAAATCGGTTTCCCTGCCGTTGAACCTCCCTGCGGAGATGTCTGCGGATGTTTTACGCACTGATTCAATGTCTTCAATAGTCCTCAGTGCCGGTTCAGCCCGCTTTTCTATCTGGTTAGCCATTTCATAAACCATAGACTCGGGAAGTCCCGCTGGATGTGCGAAAATCATGAATAAAGTTATGTCGTCGCCATTGCCCCAACGGAACACGTGAGATTCCAAATCCCCATCGCTTTCATATGTGACACCATCCGGTACAGAAAACATCGGCGTACTGTTGCCCTTACGATCACATCCACTAAAAATCAGGCAAATCATAATCAGCGAGATCGAAGTTCTCATGTTTTCTCCATGCATATAATATCTACTTCACGAAGAACCTACTCTACCGGAAACAAAATGTCAACATTCTTGCATACTTACCGTTCCCGGCTTCCGAGATGACACTTCCCCTGTGTCCTCATCCAAAAAAAATGAAAACTTCAACAAAATTCACTTGACAGAAAATACGTTTCGCTGTATTATAAACATCAAACACAATGGAAAGGAACAAACCAACAATGTTAAGCAAAACAAGATCACAATTCATCAGGACTGAATATTGAGCGAAGCAAACAGAAATTAAGCGAAGCGAAATCCCGATCTATTGGGACTGAGTGCTATAATGCGAAACAAACCCAATTTCAACAATTTCTTAACATCGTTAATCCTTACGCGACAAGGACTTATAATAAATCAATCAAGAAAGCGTCAAAAAAAACAAACCCAATCAAACCCAATTTCGCCCCCGAGCCATGTAGTATGCGATATTTCGCCCAGAATACTAAAAATGCGAAACGAACCCAATTTCAAAAGGCCATGATGGACGCTAAGCCTTTATCTTAAAAGGGATTACAAAACAATGCGTGAAAAGCAGCCCGAAAAAACAAACCCAAACGAACCCAATT
>DAOVVQ010000318.1 GCA_030637065.1 Planctomycetota bacterium | reverse complement strand
TTTTTGGAATTGGTATTATGCGTTTTTGCCGCAGCATTTTTTGTATTTTTTGCCGCTTCCGCAGGAGCATGGCTCGTTTCTTCCTACCTTTGGCTGTTCGAGCTTGATCTGCTTGACTTTTTGCTCGCCCTGCGGAGCGGTCGCAGCGGCCCGCTGGCGTTCGGTCTGGGAGAACTGGGCCACCTCGTCATGCTGAGTTTTGCTGACGTTCCAGACGTTTCGGGTCTGGGCGCCGGCCTCGAGCCTGACCTTGAAGATGGCGCTCGTAACGCGGTCATTGATCGCCTGGAGCATCTCGTTGAACATGCGAAAGCCTTCCTGCTTGTACTCGATCTTCGGGTCCTTTTCGGCAAAGGCCCGCAGGAAGATGCTCTCTTTAAGATGGTCCATGGCGTAGAGATGGTCCTTCCACGTGCTGTCGTAGATTTGCAGGAGGACATATCGTTCCAGGTCGGCAAGCTCCTGCCGGAAGAACTCTTTAGCGCCGCCAAGGATCCTGGCCTCGGCCTGCTCGGAGGCTGCCATGTCATCTGCGGTGAGTTTGGTTCCGAAATACTCGTTGGACCATTCGGCAAGCTCGGAGGCGCTTGCGCCGCTTTTGATCTTTTCGGCGACTTCCTCTTCCATATAACCGTCATGGTGTCGGCGGCTGATCTCAAGGAGCTTTTCATAGACGACTTTAGGCTTGGTCTGCTGGAGATATTCGGCTGTGAGGTCTTCACGATATCGCGCCTTGGCCCAGTCTGCAAGCGCCTCGAACCCGTAGACGTTGGGGCCCTGGGGTCCGTAGGCCATGTTCATTGCGAATTCGACGGGGTATTCGATCTCGCGCTGCCTGTATTTTTCGGCGGCAGCCTCGGCAAGCTGTTCCCGGATCTGGTTTACAGCGAGGCTCTTGAGTTCGTCGCGGTCCAGCTTGATGTCGAATTTATTATTGGCCCACTGGGTGAAGGCATTGATGGCGAAGTCTTCCCTGAGGAATTCGTCGATCTGGGAGCAGTCCTTCTTTTGTATCTGCGCGGTGGCGGCGTCTGAAACGATCTCTTCGATCTCCTCCGGCGTTGCCTGCCGCAGTTTGCCGGCTGAGAGCCCCGCACCGTAGGAACTCATCGCCCATCGGCACAGCCCGTCGATATCCCATGTCTTGCGGTCCTCGTAGTCCTCCAGATATTCGCCGATCGACAGCGATATCTCGCCGGTGACCTCTTTGACGGCGAGTTCTTTCGCCATGCGTTCGATCTCTTCGGCCTTGATCTCGCGGATGCGGTTTAGCTGCAAGTCGGCGCCGAAGTTGGCCCTGGCCCATTCCTGGATGCACAGATAAGGGTAGTCGTCCTTGAGGATATTGTCGCAGCTTCCGTCGATCATGGCCGCGATCATCTCTTCGATGATGTCCTTGAGTCCCTTTCCGGCGAGGATGCTGCGCCTTCGCGAATAGAAGATCTTCCGCTGATAGTCCATAACCTCATCGTATTCCAGAAGGCTCTTGCGGGCGTCGAAGTTTCGCTCCTCGACTTTTTTCTGGGCCTTTTCGATGCCCTTGCTGATCCTGGAATGATAGATCGGCTGGCCCTCTTCCCACCCGATCCAACCTAAGGCCTTGACCGTCCATTCCGGGGCAAAAACCCGCATCAGGTCATCCTCGAAACAGATGAAAAACACACTCGAACCGGCATCGCCCTGCCTGCCGGCACGCCCGCGGAGCTGGTTGTCGATGCGCCGTGCCTCGTGGCGTTCGGTCCCGAGAATGTGCAAACCGCCGATATCGGCAACGCCTTCGCCGAGTTTGATATCGGTTCCGCGACCGGCCATATTGGTGGCGATGGTAACATTGCCGCGCATCTTTCCGTCCCGGCCCTTATGCTGCCAGCCGGCCTTTTCGACGATGTGAGCCTCGCGCTCATGCTGCTTGGCGTTTAGCACCTCGTGGTCGAGACCGTACTTTTTCGTAAGGGCCGCGGAGATCGCCTCGCTCTTTTCGATGCTGACGGTTCCGACCAGGACCGGCCTGCCGGCTGCACTTACCTCGTGGATATCGTCGACGATGGCATTGAATTTTTCCTTGATCGTTTTGTAGATCAGGTCATCCTCGTCGTCGCGAACACAAGGCTCGTTGGTGGGAATAATGATGACGTCGAGATCGTAGATATTCATGAACTCATCGGCCTCGGTGGCGGCTGTTCCGGTCATACCGCCGATCTGGCCATAGAGCTTAAAGAAGTTCTGAAGCGTAATGGTGGCAAGGGTCTGGCTCTCTTCCTTGACCTTGACATTTTCCTTCGCCTCGACCGCCTGATGGAGGCCGTCGGACCACTGCCTGCCGTGCATCAACCGCCCGGTAAACTCGTCGACAATGATAACCTTGCCGTCGATCACGACGTAGTCCTTCTCCTTTTCAAACGTAACATGCGCCCGCAAACCCTGCTCGAGCATGTGAGGCCATTCCATATTGGAACCGGTAAAAAACGAACCCAGGCCCGCGATTTCCTGCGCGGCGGATATCCCCTCATGGGTCAGATGTGCCGCCTTTCGGTCATACTCGACCTCGTAATACTGCGTGGCTGTCTCGACGGCCCGCTCATCGGCTTCGAGCTGGGACTGGTTCTTGTCGATGGCGTTCTGCGCCGCCTCGATGCGGTCTTTGTCCTTTGCCTTTTTCGCATCGGTCAGTTCACCCTGCGCGTTGGCAATCGTTCGCTGGGCCGTGTCGATCTGCTTCTTGAGCCGGGTAAAAGTGCTTTGCAGCTTGATCAGCTCGCGGCAGACAACGTCGGCTTTTTTATAGCGGGTAACATCATCGAAGGCGGGGCCGGAGATGATTAGCGGCGTGCGGGCCTCGTCGATGAGGATCGAATCGACCTCGTCGATGAGTGTAAATTCCAGCGGGCCCTGGGCCATGTGGTCCAGCGAGACCTTCATGTTGTCGCGAAGATAGTCGAAACCGAATTCGTTATTGGTCCCGTACGTGATATCGCTGAGGTACTGGTCCTTTCGCTCCTGGCCGGTGGTGTCCATATCGGCCTGGATAGCGCCGACCGTCAGGCCAAGTGACGTATAAACAGGGGCCATCCACTCGGCATCACGCTTGGCCAAGTAATCGTTTACGGTAACTACATGAATCTTCCGTCCGGTCAGATGAACAAGATACGCGGCCAACGTGGCGACGAGCGTCTTTCCCTCACCGGTTGCCATCTCGGCGATCTTACCATCGTAGAGCACATTTCCGCCGAGGAGCTGGACGTCGAAGTGCCGCATCTCGACATTCCTGCGGGCCGCTTCACGCACAACGGCGAAGGCCTCCGGGAGAATATCTTCGGGCTGGGTACCTTTTTCCAGTTCGGTTTTGAACTGGGCCGTCTTGGCCTTCAGCGCATCGTCATCGAGAGCGCGTACCTCGGACTCATACTCTCCGGCCTCCAGCGCAACGGTCATGTAGGACTTTACCAGCCGCTCGTTACGAGAGCCGAATATCTTTACTAACGATTTGCCGAACTTTTCAAATGCCATAATCGCCTGGTTAATCAATATCGAATATCAAAATGCAAAGAGAAAAAATACAATGCAAAAATCAAAAATAGCAATCGCCTGGGCAATCCCGATATATCGGGACCCATCCTACGATGTTACATTATTGGCCCCGCCGGTTTAGTCCTTGACGCGAGTGGTATATTCGCCGGTCCGCGTGTCGATACGGAGTATCTCGCCGATCTTAATAAATGGCGGAACATTAACGATCAGCCCGGTCTCCATCGTTGCCGGTTTGTTCTGGTTGGTAGCGGTAGCGCCTTTGATCTCGGGCGCCGTATCGGTAACTTCAAGATCGACCGTATTAGGAAGTGCAACAATGACGGGCTTTCCGTCGTACATGCTGACCTGCAATTGCGAGTTGGGCTTGAGGTACTTGGGCCCCTCGCCGAACGCATCGTCATCGAGCGATATCTGGTCGTAAGTCTCCAGGTCCATCAGGACATGCTCGCCAGGCGAAGAGTAAAGGTATTCATAATTTCGCTTATCGAGATAGGCCTCTTCGATG
>DAOVVQ010000164.1 GCA_030637065.1 Planctomycetota bacterium | reverse complement strand
CAGTAGGTCTCCACATCCGGTGGAAATTCTTGCATCCTGTCACCGGAATTCGGGTCCCAGCCGGTAAAGATACCCGTGCCACCGCCTGATGCAATATCGCCGACCCATGCCAGGTCGTTAACCGCGAGAAGATCGTAAGGGCAGTTGTGTCCGGTCTTTGCATGGAAATCGGACCACAGGATTTCACCCGTCTTTGCCGAAAGGCCGGTAATCGTCCGATCCGAATCGTAACCTAAGAAAACGACGACGTCATCGTATATCACCAGGGTCGAACCGAGGTTCACCGGCATCGGTGATTTTCTTGTCACGGGCGCCGAGGCCCAGGTCTGGCTGCCGGTAAAGCGGTTCAGGCAAACGACGTTGTCGCCGTCATGGAAGTAGACGCTGTTGGGGTCGGCCCCCATCGAGAGCGGTGTGATGGGAGTTTGCACCTGCCAGATCAGCGAGCCATCGGCTGCGTCGATGGCCATTAGCCAGCGGTTCTGCTCGTCCCACACGAATTGTTCGGCCACCTTGTTTTTCGATTGACGGATATAATCGTCCCATGTCGTTACCGGGGGGTCGTCCTTGACCATTGCAAAGACAACGCCGTCGGAATAGATAAGCTCCTCGGTCATTACCGTGTTGGGGTCCATATCGCCCGTCCAGAGGGTCTCGCCGGTGGCGGCATCCAACATGCTAAGCCCCGTGCCGTCGAGGCCAAGGGTTGTATAGACCCTGTCTCCGACGGCTACCATGCGGCGCGGAAGCTGGGCTGGGCCGCTCTTAAGGGGCCACATCTGGTCCACCCACGAATCGACGGGTTTTTTCCAGAGGATGGTACCGTTGAAGGCGTCGCGGGCGAACAGCGACCATTTGCCGGGCATCTGGATCGAGGCACGCGAGCTTTCATCCATGATGTAAAACACGCGACCGTTTGCGGCGATGTAGCTGCTGATGCTGGCCATGTGGTCGTGATGGCGGGAATATCGCGGGCTGCCGAGCCACTGAAAGCGCTCGGGCGGCTGAACCATCGTATCGTTCGAGACGGCGTTGTTGCTGGCATCGTGGAGATAGTGACCCCACTCGTCCATCTCCGCCGGGCGGGGCTTGACCGTCGTTACCCAATCGGTGCCGTTGTGAATGTAGGCTATGCCTTCGGGGGCCAGTACGCGGAGGATCTCGGCCATTGGGACGGTTACGGGGACCTCCGAGACGATAAGGTTTACCAGGTTCTCGATGTATGGAAGGGTGCCAGCCGTATCGAAATCATACTCCTGGATCGAGAGCCTGCCGTAGGCGCTCAGGTCGGTGATATATGTGCGCGCGGCGGTTACGTCCGCCGTATCCGGATCCAGACCGTGGGCCTGGTAGCTCTCGCCGGAACCGAGTGCAGCCGTCAGTTTGCCGTCGCCGCAGTTGAGGTGAACGATCAGGCCGCCCTGGAGCCCGGTGGCAGTTAAGATCTGGCTGGCCAGGACATCTTCCGGCGTAGATTGGGCGGGGGAGGCCCAAAACATACTCAGCCCTGCCAGAGCGCACAGTAATACCGCCAATAATACACTTGCCTTCTTCATGAAAATCGTCCTTCCGAATTCTTAGTAAATCCAACCTGGTTTAAATTTACCTTTTCATCGTCAATTTCCGGCGTGAGGCCTTAAAAAACCTCCAATCCTTATATGCAGCCATCGACCTGATGCTGATATTCACAGCTAAGGTGCGATGCCGTATTTGTCCTTCAGTATTGCCTCGAGGTCCAGGCGGTTGCCTTCGGAGAGGACTGCGTCAAAGCTGTGGAACTCCGCTATCAGACCGGCAAAGTCGGACGCGTCCTTTTTGCCGCCGTTATGGACTATGGTGGCACTTTCCGTGTGACCTAAGGCACAATCATTAGTGTGGGCGCCCAGAGTTCCGATGCTATTTACATCTCCAATGGCCCCGCCGCTGATAAATCCTTTGAATGTTCCCGCTGTAGAATCCATCACCAGGGTTGCTATGTAAGTCGTGTCCCCGGATATCCCGCTATTAAGGAACGTCGGTCCCCATTGAGGAACCGAGCTGGCATTGTTGTCCCAGCCATTGATATACAGGTTGCCCTCAGCGATGTAGAAGTTAAGTCCGCGAACTGCGCCGCCCTGTTCCCACAACATCTGACGGGTAGTGACATCGCTGCTCGTCCGGAAGACCACGAGGAGCGTTTTAGCATCGTGCGTGGTCTTGTTGATATAATCACTGTCGGCGACATCGAGATGCACGCCCGTGCCGTCAAACTCAATTGCAGGTTCGCCGTTTATCCCAGCCGCTACATATAACGGACGGTCGGCCCAGACATGCTGGGTAGCATCGTTATTCCTGGCCTGGTCGTTTAAGTGGGTGACAAGGCCGTTGGCGTCGACTGTTACGCCGAGGCCGGCGACGAGCTTTACATCCCACTGCGGGCCGGAAGTTGCCGATCTCTGCGCCGAGTAGACCGATTCGTAACCGTACATGTCGACCGCGGTTACGACGTAGTAATACGGTATAAAGCTGCTTATGGTGCTATCTACATAGTCCGAGGTCGCCAGCAGCGAGCCGTTGAGCTTCGAATAGCCGCTGCCCGAGGTATCGGAGCGGTAGACGTTGTATCCGCCGCCGGGCATATCCGGCTCGGTATTGTCCGCCCAGTTCAGAGAGATGTTGTTGGCATTTCCGTTTGCCGAAAAGCCAGTTGGCGCCGCCGGCTCGACGCCGACCAGCCAGTTGTTCGCTATTACGCTGAAGCTGTCATTGCCGACAAACCCGCTGCCGGACTGGTTGGCTCCGTCGCACCAGTCGTTGATCATCTCGCCGCACAGGTCGAATGTCCACCATCCGGCAAAGAGTTTCAGATCGAACTCGTCGATATCGTTATCATAGTCAAGGTCGCCGGGCCGATAGACCGCAAGGTCGAGGTCGTCGTAATAGGAGGCCCCGCTGTCGGTCGCGTTGAGGCGGAGGGTATAATCGCCCCACGTCGAAAAGGAAACCGTCGTGTCTATCGAATTGGCATCGCCGAAGACAACCTCGCCGGGGCCGGAGACCTTGATCCAGTTGGCGGTTACGCCGACCGGCAGGCTGCACGGATCGCCGGGGTCTGCAAGTGGAAAGCCGTCATCAGTAATAGTCGCGTCAAGAGTCGCATCCGGCGCTGCGGGGAAGATCTTGCGGCTTGGGCCGGTATCGACTACTGGAGGATAGTTACCGCCGACAAACCGAACCACCTTGCCATTTTGCAGGGCGAGATACAATTTGCCGTTGGCTGCGACCATACCGTCCCATACGGGCAGCGATTCGAGCGAATATTCCGCAACCGTGGTTCCGTCGGAGGTCAGCACAGCCCGCAGCCAGCCGCCCCGCTCATCGTTAAAGGCCGCATCCTGCTCATTATACGTCACAAATATATTCGGGTCCGTCTGATGGAAGAAGGTATACTCCTCGTCGATGATGTCCGGAACACCGGCTGCGAAGAGGATCTTGTCCGCAAGGCACATCGCCTGAACGTGGATCGGGAACGTGTCGTCCTGCCAGACATACTCGATAGCATCGCTGGCAGGGTACTTCTCGGCACTGTAGAGGTAATGATCGAGAGGCGAGGACCACTTGTAATACTCCAACTGGCGACCGTAGGCGTAGACCCTGTTATCGTCGACGACTATCATCCGGCCCGCGGGAGTAACGTCGCCGGCCTTGTGCCAGCCGCCGGCGCCCGACGCCCAAGTCCTGCCCCAGACCCAGTAGCTGCGGTGCATGTAGTTATTATCGAGAAAACCGGTCGGACTGAACAGGTGCATGCCCTCGCCATTCTGGTCTCCGCCAGGATTGTCCGGAGGAGCAATGTTCAGCCAGTTGCCCGCCATGTCGAAGCGTGCCGAGTGCATGTAAATATAATCGCCGTCATAAGAAAGGACGTCCGTCAGTGCCACCGGCATATTGAGGCCCTTGATATGGATCTGGAGGTTTTCGCCGGTATTGGGGTCCTTGTCGTCGAGTACGACCTCTGCGATCTTCGTACCCGTCATCGGGTCAAGCCGCAGGAATCGCAGGCCGCCGTCGACGAACATATTGCGTCCAGCGACACAGTAGACCTCGTCGTTGGCCACTAATACGCTGCCGTGAAGGGGCCAGACGGATTCGATCTGCTCGAAATACTGCATATGCAGGTCCTCTGGGGCGCCCTGGAACCGCCAGACAAGCTCGCCGTCGGACGCACGCAGACAATAGACATAGCCGTCAGCGGAACCGAATATCACGCGGTCATGGTAAACCGTCGGAGGCGAATCGACGCGACCGTCGGCATGGAAACTCCACTGAATCGCTCCTGTTGCCTCGTCCAGTGCATGGACGATATGCTTATCGATCTGTGCGACATATATCTGTCCGTTGGCAACGGTCAGCGTGCTGAGCCTGCCGGGGCCAAGGTCAGCTTGCCATGTGCCAAGCAGATCGGCGGGAACGAGCGTGGGGCTCTTGCCGCTGCGGCTGGTGTCATGGCGATAGGTAGGCCAGTCCTCGGCGCCGGTTGCTGCGCCCAAAGGCGAGCCATAGGCCGGGCCGGTTATCCGCCGGTCAACGTCGGCTGGCGCCTGCGGATAGTTCGGATTCGGTGGATCCGTATGAGCCGGAGCGGCGGTGGTAAAGCCAAACGTCTTGGACTCGAAGTAGCAGGCACAATCGGTCGGCGGTGTATAGATCAGGCCGTTGGCTGGCATGATGCCGTAGAGACAACCGCCGCGGATCCAGTGATGGATGGTCCAGGTCTCATTGCGAAAATCCACAAACTCCGTACCGTTTCGCGGGGTAAGCAGATAATTGACCGTCGCCTTCGAACGATAGCACCGCTGATGGAACCAGTGCGGCTCCACACCAGGAGGGAATCCCTCCACATCAGGAAGAAATTCCTGTACCCTCACGCCGGAATTTGGGTCCCAGCCGGTAACGATACCGTCAGCACTGCCCGATGCAGTATTGCCCGCCCACGCCAGACCATCGGTCGCAAGAAGGTCATAAGGACAGTTGTGCCCGCTCTTGTCGTGAAAATCGTCCAACTGTGTTCTTTCACCGGTCTCTTTTGAAAGGCCCGTAATCGTCCGATCCGAATCGCCGCCTAAGAATATGATATAGTCGCCGTAAATTACCAGTGTTGGTCCGAACTTCGGCGGCATTGGCGACTGGCGCACAACCGGGTCCGACACCCAAATCTCGCTGCCGTCCGTGCGGTCCAGACAGATAACACTGTCGCCATCGTGAAAATAAACGCCATCAGAATCGGCGCCAAGGGTTAAAGGGGCAATCGGAACGGATACCTCCCACAGCATCTCGCCTGTCTCGGCGTCGATCGCCCTTAGCCGACGGTTCTGCTCGTCCCACGGGAACGTATCGGCGACATAGCCTTTGTTATCCTGAGTGGCGCGAAACTGGGGAAAATATTCGTTCCAGTTCGTTGCCGGGGGATTGTCCTTGACCATTGTAAACAAAACGCCCTCGGAGTAGATCAGCTCCTCGGTCATTACGGTATTGGGGTCGTACCAGAGCACATCGCCGGTCGCGGCGTCAAGCATGCTGAGCCTGGTGCTGTCAAGGCCCAAAGTAGTGTAAACCCGGTCGTCAACGGCGACGAGGCGCCGCGGGAGTTGGGCGGGACCGCTCTTAAAGGGCCACAACTGAGTCATCCACGAGTCGATGGGTTTTTTCCAGAGTATCGTGCCGCTGAATGCGTCGCGGGCAAAAAGCGACCATTTCGGCGGAAGCTGAATACACTCACGCGAACCTTCGTCCATTATATAGAAGACCCTGTCCTCGGTTGCGACGTATGCGCTGACGCTGGCCATGTGGTCGTGATGTCGCGAATATCGCGGGCCGCCGATCCACTGAAAACGGGCGGGCGGCTGAACAAGGGTATCGTTGGAGACAGCATTGTTGCTTGCATCGTGAAGATAATGTGTCCAGTCATCCATCTCAGCCGGACGCGGCTTGGTCGTCGTCGTCCATCCGCCGTCGTTGATGTATGCTACGCCATTGGGGGCGAGGACACGCAGGATCTCCGCCGGCGAAGCGGCGACCGCCACCTCGGAGACCAGCAGCGTCACCATATTATCGATGTAGGGCAGATGGGTGGTATCTTCATGCACCTCAGCGGTTATCCGTCCGTAAAGGCCCAACGAGTCGATATGCGTGCGCGCGGCATCGACGTTGGATGCACCCGCATCGAGACCGTGGACCATATAGCTTTCGTTCGCTCCCAGCGCAGCGGTCAACTCGCCCGTACCGCAGTTTAAGTGAACGATAAAGCCGCCCTGAATGCCGGTGTCGGTTAATATCTGGGCTGCCAACACATCTTCCGGCGTAGATTTGGCCGGAGAGAGCGGAAACATGCTCAGCCCTGCCAGAATACACCCCAATATCAGTACTAATACGCCTGCTTTCTTCATGGCAACGGTCCCTTTCCGCCTTTTTATTGCATATAATGTGGCCTAAGCCTGCCTTTTCATCGTCAATTTTCGCCATTCAGTCTAAAAAAACCATCGCTCGCGCCCAGGGCAGCCGTAAGCGCACCGCCGCCATAGTTTGAGTGAATGATAAGGTGTCCTGAACACCCAAGGCATGGAGAATCTCGTCAGCTAACGGTTCTGCCGGAGTCTGCTCTGCGTCCAATATGTGGAGAATGCCCGACACAATCAGAAGACAGACCACAACCCCGATTAACGCAAATACTCCCCTGCGCATAAACAAATCCTCCTGCCCGTGAATACGACGGCTATAACTTCGCCGACCTGCCTTTTTACGGACAGACCTTCTCACGGTAATATTGACGGTCTATCCTATCACTTATAATAGCGATCCCACCCAAAAAAAGCAAGCTTTAACGGGCTTTCCGACACAATTTCCAATGAAAGCGGGTGTTGGCCATGAAAACCACGTTAATTATTCTTTGCCCGCTTACTCCTGTTTGTTTTTTTCCGGCACTAATCGTTCGTTGGGAGCCTTGTACCGATGGCGCGTGCTGCTGTGCATACGCCCATCGGTTTGCTGCGCAAACGCGCTGCCATCCTTGCTGACGAACTGACACGCATTTTTTTATTGGAATTGCTATTAGTAGATGCTTAGTTTTGTTGCGATTCGACGATTATGTCGCCGTTGGTTGTGCGGTCTTTGATCTTGATTCGTCCTTTGCCGTTTAGTTCGATCCATACCTCGAGTATTCCCTGTCCCTTAGCCAGCTTTAGTTTCGCGTGATGTTCGCCCGGCTCTAACGGACGGCGCGTTGTCTTGTCCTGCCACCGGACTGCAAGGGCGCCTGCGCCGTCGTGATCCGGACGGACGATCGTGAAGCGGTAAACGCCATCGCGAACGACCTTTACCGGCCATCCGATCGGGTAGCTGTCGCTGTAAGGGTAGCTGGCGTCCTGGTAGCGGCAGAGATATGTCGGGTTTTCCTGTGCACTGCCGATATGGATCAGGCCGGGCTGGAAGCTTCGGGTGTTTTTCATCTGGCGGAACCACCGCTCATATTGCCGCCGCAGGTCGGCGAGGACGTTCGGCCTGATCGAGGCTAAGTCCTTCGTTTCGCTGGGGTCCTTTTCGATGTCATAAAGCTCAAGTTCCAGCCGGTCGTGATCGGGATCGAAGCTGCTTTGCTTAGCCGTTTCGGGATAGGCCACCATCTTGTATCGCTGGCTATACGCAGCGGCATTCTGGAACGGCTGTTGGATCATGGCCTTGATGTGCTGAACGAAGAGGGTCCTGTCCGGCCAGTTCTGCGGCTTTATCTGCTCGGTCCACAATGGCAGCAGATCGGTCCCGTCCAGCGTAAGGTCATCGGGCTTAGAGCCGCCCGCAGTTGCGAGCAGTGTGGGCAGTATGTCGATATTAGCGGCGATCCTGTCGGTCTTCCAGCCGCTGCGGAGTCGCTTTGGCCACCGGACGAAAAACGGCACACGAATTCCGCCTTCATAGACGCTGCCTTTGCTGCCCCGCAATCCGGCATTGTAAAAACCGGCGGAGCTTCCGTTGTCCGTCATGAATATCAGCATGGTGTTTTTTCGCAGGCCCACCGCATCGAGCCTGCCGGCCAATCTGCCGAAGTTCTCGTCGAAATTGGCGATCATCCCGTAATAGTTAGCTGTCTTGTCATCGAGCCCCATCGCCTTGAAGGGGCCGCTGTATTTTTCGCTGACATGGTGCGGGCCGTGCGGGACATTTGTCGGCAGGTATATGAAGAACGGGCAATGTCTGTTTTTTTCGATGAACCTGATCGCCCCATCGAAGAAAACGTCGGTGCAGTAGCCGTCATGGACGGTGCGTTTGCCATTGTGCCAGAGGACGGGCTTAAAATAGGTCGCATCGTTATCGGGCGGCTGGCCGATCCCGCCTGAGCGATGGACAAGCACCTCGCCGAAACCCTGGTCCTGCGGACGCATCGGGTAGTTGTCGCCAATGTGCCACTTGCCGAATATCCCGGTCTGGTAGCCTGCCCGTCCGAGCAACTCGGCGATCGTCACCTCGTCGCCGGACATCT
>DAOVVQ010000274.1 GCA_030637065.1 Planctomycetota bacterium | reverse complement strand
TGTCGTGTTGCACCGGTGCGAGTTTGATCTTGTCCGGATCGAATTGCGAAGCGTCGCCCGTGGTCCACGGCGCATGGGTGTTGTGCGAACAGAGAAAGAGGCAAAACGGCTGCCCGGGATCTTTCTCTATGAAGTTGCGAATGCCCGCTCCAGCGGGAAAGTCTTTCAGGGTCTCGAACGGGAAAACTTCGGGGGGGTTGGCGTGTTTTTTCCCGGAAAGACCGACGCGATAGCCCAAATCGCCAAGGTAGTGGCAAACGCTTCGAGTGCCCGGCTTCGCTTTGGAATGGTTCCACGCCACGCCGCTCTTTACCGGGTAGAGCCCCGTGTAAAGCTCAGCGCGAAAAGGAGCGCACATCGCCATGGCCGAGTAAGCGCGGGTGAAACGGATACCTTCGCGCGCGATCCGATCGATATTGGGAGTTTTTGCATTCTTTCCGCCAAAACAGCCTAACTCATTGTAGGTGCAGTCGTCGGCGATGATGAAAAGGAAGTTCGGTTTTTTTGTCGAAGTGGACGATTTCGCATTCGCCCGCACAGCCAGTGCCGCCCCAAGCGTTGCGGCAAAACCGGTCTTCATGAAATCACGTCGTTGCATTTTCACTGTTCCCTTCGTATCGATGGTCGAAACTGGCTTAAATGGTCTGCGTAAGCCTCATGCTATCATAATCCTGTTCGTTTGTCACGGTTCACCCGGGAAATCCGGGTCAAAAGCCTCTTGTGCAGACGGCACAGCGGTCTTTATCGATTCTTCAGATCATAGCAGAGCAAAACATCCTGGTCCCGGAGATACAGCCGCCCGTTGGCAATTACGGGATGCGGCCAGCTTTTCTCCTCGCTGCGGTACGGCTGGTCGAACCGGCCAAGCTCGCGATACGCATCGCCAGTCGCCGCAACAAGTGCAACAGGCCCTTCGCCGCCCTCGCCCCTTACAATGAGCATACCGTCAGCGCAGGCAATGGAACCCTTTCCAACGCAATCATCCTCCCATGCCACCTCGCCCGTCGCCATATCCATGCAAACCAGTGCAGAACCGCTCGTCCCGTACACGTGCCCGCCAACCCTGACAACGCCTCCGTGATGATTCATCATATCGCCGTTGGCATACACCTCTTTCGCGGAGAACTTCTTCCCGGAGGCGGCGACCTTAAACATGTTACAGCCAATACCGTAAGCGGAGGTTACGAAAACCATGTCGTCCTTCATCACCGGCGTGGTAATAATAGCGGTCTTGCCCTGGCGCTCGCCGCGCCACAGCAGCTTGCCGCTATCAGCGGCAACCGCTGCCACGCTCTTGCCGGTAAACTGGACATACTGACGGACCCCGCCATGCTTCCAGATCATTATTGACGAATATGCCGCGGGATCGACCATCTCCGAACACCGCCAGAGTTGCTGGCCGTTTTTCTTATTCAAAGCCAGCACCGTTCCTCCGTCTCCGCCGGGCGTACACAAAAGCCGGTCGCCGTCGATAAGAACAGACTCCGTCCATCGCCAGCCAGACATCTGTTTCCCGCCAAAATCGCTTTCAAGATTCTTCTTCCACTCAATCTTGCCGTCCGCTGCCGCAAAACAGTAAAGATCGCCATTTTGTGTCAAGGTATATATCTTATCGCCGTCGACAGTAACCGTGCTGCGAGGGCCCTTCCATTTCGCATGCCCGCCCGGCTCGCCGATCGCCTTCGACCAGAGAGTTGTCCCGTCGGATTCCTTCAGCGAAAAGACCGTACAGGCCCCGTCCTTGTCGCCCATTATGTAGACCTTGCCATCGGCCACGGCTGGGCCCGAGTAACCGCCCCCCAAAGTCCTGATCTTCCACACAAGCTTAGGCCCGGACGCAGGCCATTTTTTCAGCAATCCCGTATCCGTCGAATGACCGTCCCGTTCAGCACCGCGCCACTGAGGCCAATCACCGGCAGTAACACAAACCGGCACAAAAACACAAAACACCAACGCCAGCAAAATACTTCTCGTAACCAGTTCTTTTTTGCCCATTGCTTACCTCTATAATCCAATAAATAACAGTAAAGTCTAAAATGTCCCGTAAAATGACACGGCTATCTGAGATCCCCATTTTAGACGCTCAAAAAGCGCATTTTCTTCGCAAAATCTTAAAAAAAATGTCTCCTAATTAAAGTCATATTTGTCTCATTTTTGCTGAACAGGCGAACCAACCGCTATAACTGAAAGTATGTCTGAGGTCCCGTCTTGATGCTCCCCGTGCTGAAATATGGCTGCAGCACAACCTTAGTGTCCTTAATGCGGAAATTCAGCATGTCCCCATCCCTGGCCGGGCAAGGCTCAAGCCATTGCAATATCGCTTCGGATGGAATGTCCTTGCCGGAAAATGGCTCGGCAAAAGCATCACCTTTGTTTACTTCCTGTGCCAGAGTCCAGGGGCCATATGTGAATGCTACCCACTTCTTTCCGTCCTTCGGCAACTCGACGTGACTTTCGAGAAGATATTCAAAATTTACCTCGATCTCATCGTCAGTCTTCCAGTTTTGTCTGAGCCGGTAAAATCCTCGATCGTTTTTATTAAACGCGACATCCTTGCCGTTGACCCGGATGGATGCCAAACTCGCCCCCCGGGGATCGGTAAACTCCAAAGCAAGGTTCTTGCCGCCAGCTTGAACGAAGTGAATTGCAACCTTGGGGCTGACAGGGTAATTTCCCGTCACCTTAATTTTGGCATTGCCGAATGCCTCCGGAAGACTCGCGCTGCACGGAGACAGGCTGGCGAATGAAACGGCGCCATCCGTTTGGCCGACTTGATAATTAGAGAACATTTCCAGCGCCCGCGGCCCGCTCGAAGCACAGCAGCTAATTCTGGCTTCAAAAGGCTGGTTATCTTGATTGGCTTTGGTGAAGTAACTCCAATCGATACCCTCTTTATTTTGCGCCGCTATAAGGGTATTAAAGACCGCCCGCTGGGCCTCGGCGGCATATCTTGCCTGGCCGGTCAACTCCAGCAAATGCAGGTTCAACTGTATCCAGGTAGTCGTCGAGCAGGTTTCGACCTGCCCGGCGGCGGGGTCGAAATCCTGCGGGAGCGCAAAGCACTCCTTGTTTCCGTTGTAAGGCATTTTTCGACTCCAGGGACCTCCCGTTACATAGAGGTGGTCCGCCTTGATGTCTTCCCAGCCGTTCTGCGCGGTCTTCAAATACCGCTGATCGCCCGTAGACTCATAAAGAAGACAATAACCCAGCAGGTTCGCCATAAGCTGATATGCCTTGCCGTCACCCGAATAGACAACGCTTCCATTTTCCAGCATGTTGCCCATTAGCCGCAGCATCGGATTATTTTCACTCATCGCCACGATATGCTCGGCAAACCGGAGAAATCGTTTCTCGTGCGTCCTTTGGTAGAGCATCATTATCGATTCGAGCAGCGTAGTCGCGGATATTCCCTGACGGGTGCCGTATTTGGTTAGATCGGCTTTACCCTCTCCATACACCTCAATAAGCAAATCCGCCATCTTTTCACATGCCTCAACAATACGCCTGTCAGGATGAAATTTCTCATACGTCAGCAATCCGTAAATATTATAGCGAAACGTCCAGGTGTCCCATCCGCCCTTCGGTTTAACTTTAGGCTGTTTCCCTTTGTTGTTCGGTGCTGTGATATCGTCAACAATATCGGTTATGCTTACATTTTCCGGTTTGGCCATGAACGTATGATCATCGCCGTATGTACCCATATATCCGTTTGCATCCTGCGTAGCCAACAGACGCTCCACCATTTTCTGTATAGTCTTAAGCAGTTTTTCATCGCGGGTCTGCTCATAGGCCAAGGTCGCGGCATGCAGCCATTTGCCAAAATGCTCGCCCTGCCAGGCATGAACCCCGGGCCTCGATTCAAACCCCGAGAGCAGATAGTCGTCGTCCGCATCTACCATCCACCACATGCGACCTTTCCGCCACACATCGAGCCTCTCGGAAAGCACCCCGCCCTCCGGCATACTGGATAGCGGCCGCCAGACATTCTCGACCTCAGTTTCAATGGCGATTTTGCTCCAGAACGCTCCTTCGAATTTCCAGCCATTCGCCTGATTCCAAATCTCAAGATTGATAGTCTTGCCGGCGTAGTTGGAGAGATCGATGCTGATATCCTGCCACTTACTGTTGTCGATGGTCTTGCGGAAGATATCCCGCCCTTCGGCCCGTACGACAAGAACCCAGTCGCCCCGGTTGTCATCGCTCATACTCAGTTCGAGTGACGTCTTCTTTCCTGATGGGATCGCCACGCTCCGGCTTAAAACGCAGGGTGTCTTGCTATTCAAAGGGTGCGTGGCCAGGACATTCTTTCTCCCGCCCCAGTCTTTGCGCAGTCCGGGTTCCATGGCTTTACCGCAATTTCGGACTGTCCACCCAGGAGCGAAGGCAGCGACGGCCTTTGAGATGTCGATTCGGCTGCTCGCACCGCTGGTACGTTTTGGCGGTTCGGGCGGCGGGTTGATCTGCTTCATTTCATCGGCTGTGAAGCGGCTGTTGGCGATCGGGCCCGGAGTCCAACACGTTTCATAGGAAGACGGTTTGGGGGCGGTAATCGGTATAACAAACCACTCTTTACCCGCGGCGTCTTTCTCGATCCGTCCGCCGCTTTGCACCACAGCCTGGCGGGCAAGTTTCTCGCAGACGTCAAGCAACGCATCGAAATCGTATGCCGTGTGGCTAAATTCGATCGAAGTATCCAACGCTGAAGTGAATCGCGGAGGGAGGTTCTTCATGCCAAGGGTGGTGAAGAGGATGCCGCCGGCGTTCGATGGGTTGCAGTCCGAGTCCTGGCCGCACCGCATGGAGATCACGATCGTCTTGTCGAGGTCCCGTTCCCCGTAGAGCAGCCCCATGACGATATAGGCGCCGTTTATCTTGGCGTCAATATTGAAGTCCATATTGCCACCATGTCTTTCCGTGTGCTTGTTGCAGGAAAATCGGCGATATGCCATGTTGTCCTGGTACTTTTCTTCGATGCGCTGCCAGGCTGCTTGCCAGTTATTCGGCTCTTGCTTATGCCATCGCAGCACGTCGCGAATCGTTTCGGCGTATTGGCTCTTGACGGGGATGCAGGCCAGTCCGGCATCGACGATCTTACGTGGATCATCCTCAAAAAAGGCCTCGGCATACATGCCAGCCACGAACTGCCCGCCGTAAAGACCGTCGCCGTAGTTCATCAGCCGCCCGAATTTCTC
>DAOVVQ010000147.1 GCA_030637065.1 Planctomycetota bacterium | reverse complement strand
GCGGATTCCTGCCTTCTTGCATTTGGCTAAAATATTACGAAAACTTTAACGCACTCCGGCGCCGATTGACGCCGCTTTCGTTCGCTTGGGCCGCCTGACCGTCTTTATTCCAGCAATTTCAGGGATTTAGTCGCCGCCTGGCGAACACGGGGATCTTCATCGTCAAGACAACGCTCAAGTTCAGGCCCCAACGCCTTTGCCGCCGAACCCAAACCACCTAATAACTCCGCCATTTTAAGCCGAACCCGCCAATCGCCATCCTGCAGAGAGCGACTTACATAAGGAGTCGAATACTTCGCCCACGTCAACATTCTGCCATACTGACCCCAATTGACAGTCAGCGGATCCCAGTTCGTACGCGGAACAAAATCAGACGTCGCCCTGCATATATATACATTAAGCCGTGCTTTCTCGCGATGCTCCAGCGGAGCCTTGCCCGAATAGTAGCAAAACATCGTCTGGAGCCGCAAATCGTCATCGTAACTGAGCGTATGAGCCACCTCCCCCGGAATGTCGGTATCATCAAAACTCTGACGCTCAACACGATCGGGGATTACAAACCAATCGCCTGCCCGCAATAATGAATGGTCCGGAACGATCGGCACCATTGCCGCACGATCCGCATAATAGGCAAAACCCCAGTGGCCCGCATACCATATCCGGGCATCGGGGTCCTTACTCCGGATCCACTCGTCCGCATCGGCCACCGAACGCATTGGGACCCGCGCCTCGTGTAGATCCAGCGCATAATAACCCAGACCAAGAACAATACCCAAACCCGCAACCGCACCGGTCAATATTAATCCGATCCGGCTCGTCCGCCAAAAACCTGAAAGGCTGACGGCAATGATCATCGTAACGATCACCACGCCTAAAACACGCCGCACCGCTCCGAAGGGAGATATGAAAAAATACGCGGCTATCTCGAGAATAAGCCACAAAAGCAAAAATACACCGTCACGATTAAAACCCAAAAACTTTACCGGCTTTTCACCATGACCACGCAGCAAAAGCAAACACAACAGCCCCGCAAGAATACTCAACGCCAGAAACCCCCCGAATGTCCCGAAGAGTACCGGCTCGATGGAACCGAATGCCAGCCATACAAATCCGCCGCCAACCAAAACAATTGCCAGTGCGACCAACCAGCGGTACACCTTAAAACCGACAAGCATCAGCAACGCAGCACAAATATTCGTTGCCCCAACCGTCATCAAAAGAGACTTCAGCATCCGGACGTTGTCCCACCGGCTCACCACAAAACCACGATTCATAAGAGAAGCGAACTGCCAGTGCCCGTGCATGACAAACACCATCAACTCCAACGACCCGAATACCAGCGACGCGGCCGCCACCGCAACAAATCCAAGAAACCAGCGACGGAAAATAAACGCATACAGAAAGATCGCTCCAGGCGCCGCAAGACCCGTATATTTGGTTTGTATCGCCAGGCCTGCCAGAAGACCCGAAATAATCGCAAGCGACAGGGACCGCTTCTCACTTGCAACCGTAAATATCGCTATCCCGGCTATCGTCAGCGACAACGCCGGCATATCCAGCATTATATTCCAACTCGGCAAAAACGCCGGCGACAACACGATCATGCAGGTAAGGACATCTTTCATCGAACCGGAAAACCGCTTTACCAACAAATACACACCGCCGACAAAAGAAAACACAAAAGGGAACATCCATAATTTCCACAGCATCGGACGCTCGCCAAACAGACGAACAGCCGCCGAAAACCAGTATGGCAGCACCAGCGGCATAGCGCCTCCCGTCGCCAGTCGGGGCCACTGAAACCAGAATATCTCGCCGCCAAGCGGCTTAAGGGGATTCGACGCAATCTGGCGGGCAAGGTAGTAATAATACGTATCGTCAATATAAAGCGGCTTGATCGCATTGAGGAGCGTCACCAAAATCGACAAACCGGCGATCAGCAGTATCGGATGCATCTCCGGAAACGACACTTCGCTCAAAAGGTCCGCACCCTTACACTCCTTATCCCCGGAGAGATGGCCGCCCCTTCTCCTTCGCCGCTGCCTGTGTCGCTTCAAGATCCCAGGCCCCTAACCCCTGCCGATACTGTAATATTCAACGCCCTGTTTCCTGACATAGTCCGGGTCGTAAAGGTTTCTGCCGTCGAAGATGACGGGCTTATTGAGCTTGCTGACTATCGCCTCGAAATCAGGCGTCCTGAATTCCTGCCAATCCGTAAATATCACCAACGCGTCGGCGCCATCCAGAATATCGTAACTATTCGAGGCCAGTTCGATCCTGCCTTCGAGCTCCCCTGCGCCCGCCTCCGGGTCATAAGCCCTGACCTTCGCACCCGCCGCCAGGAATTTGTCAATGCACCTGAAAGCGGGCGATTCGCGAACGTCATCCGTCCGGGCCTTAAACGCCAGCCCCCATACCGCAAGGGTGATATCGCCGATGCCCTGACCGAAATAATCCAGTATCCGCCGGGCAAACCGGTCCTGCTGGGTGTAATTTGCCTGCTGAACCGATCGAGCGATCGTCATAGGATACTGCTTGCTGTCGCCCATGTGGATCAGGGCCCGAACATCCTTGGGAAAACAGCTCCCGCCGTAACCGACGCCCGGAAATAGAAACGAGTTGCCTATTCGACCGTCGCTGCCGATACCGGCCCGAACAAGCTCGATGTCGGCGCCGAATTTTTCACACAAACCGCTCAACTCATTCATAAACGAAATTCGCGTCGCTAACATCGTATTGGCGGCATACTTCGTCATCTCCGCACTGGCCGGGTCCATGAAGATCATCCGGCTGTTCTTACGCATGAAAGGAGCGTACAGTTGCTTCATTATTTCGATAACAGCATGATTCGTCGTCCCGACGATAACACGATCGGGCTTGAGAAAATCCTCGATCGCCGAACCTTCCTTCAAAAACTCGGGATTGCTGACATAGTCAAAAGGAACCTCCGTCTTGCTCGTCATTATGTCCGCCACCTTCTGATGCGTGCCGACGGGAACGGTGCTCTTGGTAACGATGATGCGGTAGCTGTCCATCACCTCGGCGATACTGCCGGCGACATTAAGGACCGCCGAAATATCCGCCGACCCGTCGTCGCCGCTCGGCGTCCCGACACCGATGAATATGACCAACGAATTGTCCACGCCTTCCTTAAGGTCCGTGGTAAAAGTCAATCTGCCCCCAGCCTCATTCTTCTTAATGATCTCCGTAAGACCGGGCTCATAGATCGGAATTATACCGTTTTTCAAATCGTCGATCTTCTTCTCGTCGTTGTCTACGCACACGACATGATTACCGCCCTCAGCAAGACATGCCGCTGCGACCAAACCAACGTAACCAACACCTACTACCGAAACTTTCATCCGAATTTCCCCTTAAGATGCCCTGATTAACACATACCCCATACCACCAAAACCGCAAATCCAGTTCACAGCAATCCCTTGCGCATTCCCGCGATCGCCGCGGCGGAGCGAGTCACAGCCCGTAGGATGGGTAACTTGTTACCCATGCGGTTCACGGTGCCCGTTGTCATTCCCGCGAAGGCGGGAATCCAGCATAAAACAGCATCCGCCAACCTGTCTCGCCGTAGCCTTGGCGAAGGTGGAAAGCGGATTCCTGCCTTCTTTCATTTGGCTAAAATGTCATGCGGCCCAGCTTTGCCTACACTCCGTGCCCGTCGGCTGTACAAAAACGACCAAGCCGACCCCCAAACCAGCCACATATCCATCCGAGACCACTCTCGAATACACAATGGCTATCTTGCTTAGCTACAATAGGGTAAATTGGCCAGACCAGTTCCGCCGCCGCTTACGTCATCCCTGATATATTATCATAACTATCGACAAATACAGGACATAGCATTAGAAAAGGCATCGTCGAATTGCCCCTGACGACGCCGAATAATACCTACAATACGCCCGGTAAAACCGAGGTGTTCGGTGCTGATAACAGCAGCGACCGGCTGACCTTCCTCCTCAACGCACTATGATTATCCACAAAACGTACAATACGTCCGGTCATTCTCCCAAACTGTAACGCTCGCCAGCTCAACGGCGGCAAATTTCCCCGTAAGCCGCTCCCACGCAAAGGCGGCAATATTCTCGACCGTCGGGTTCGTCTCCGCAAATTTCGCCACATCGGCATTGAGGTTCTTATGGTCGACCAGATCGAGCAATTCGCCCTTAACCGACTGCTCAAACGACTCGATGCCAAACTCCTGCTGGCCCAAAGGCCCCTTGACCGTTACCTCAATGACATAATTATGCCCATGCCCCCCGCGATGGGCACACTTGCCAAACACCGCTAAGTTCTTGTCATCACTGAACTTATCGTTCCAAAGCGTATGCATCGCCGCAAACTCGAATTTTTCGCTGAAATAGACCACGCTACAATCCTCCGACTCAATAGCCAACGTTCTAAACGGATTAAGCTCGACACAAATCCTCCGTAATCTCCTGTCTCCGAATCTGCCCTTTAACTGCCCCCAGGCCTCGCTGAGGATATCGCATACCTGACGCAAACCGACATGCTCGCCGGCTCGGTACTTATCACGCAATCGCCGGTCGAAAACAGGCACCACCGACTCGCGCACCACGCGGTCGATCTCCACGACATTGACCACAAATCCCGTATCCCGGTCGATCTCGCCGGCAAGTTCGACCCAAAGCACAAAAAAAATCGCCACTCCCGCCCCAGCCGGCCTGGAAGCATAAGAATTAGAACCCCCTGCGCCCGCTGGCAGAAACGGATTAAGCGAAAATCGAATTGCACGGGCCAGTTTATGCATGATCAAAAATCAACCAATAGATATTCAAAGGAATAGAAACCTGCTTTTCGCCCCCGATCAGCCTATCCCCCTGTCCTTGTGCATCAGGCTCAGGACCTCCGACCGGCTTCGGACGTCGCGCTTGAATATCCCGCGAAGCGAACTCGTCACCATCATCGCACCAGGCTTTCTGACTCCGCGAATCGTCATGCAACTGTGCGAGGCCTCTATTACCACCGCTACCCCCTTGGGCTGTAGCCGGGTCATAAGAAAGTCCGCGACCTGATCGGTCAAACGCTCCTGGACCTGGAGCCGCTTGGCGAAGCAGTCAAGCACCCGCGCGATCTTACTGATCCCAAGCACCCGTCCGTCCGGCAGATAAGCGACATGCGCAGTACCGATGAAAGGCATCATGTGGTGTTCGCAGATACTGAAGAACGGGATGTCCCTCAGCAGCACAACCTCGTCGTATTGCTCGGTGAAAACCTTCGTTATATGATCTTCGGGGTTGTGATCGGTCCCAGCCAGAAGCTCGGAGTACATAAGAGCCACCCGTCGCGGGGTATCTACAAGGCCCTCGCGAGACGGATCCTCGCCAACCGCTAACAGTATCTCGTTTACCGCCTTTTCGATACGCCCGTAATCCACTTTCTTTCTGTCGTTCGTTTCCATAGCCAATCCCCTCAAAAATTGCTACACCTGTCACCGCCGCCGCTGTCAGCCCTTTGCCGCACCCAAAACATAACTCGTCAGCAACCGAACACCGAACCCCGTCGAACCGACCGAGCCAACCTTTTTGCCGCCGTCAAACATATCCACGCCCGCCATATCGACATGCGCCCACTTGGTGTCGCCGACAAATTCACTGAGGAACGCCGCCGCCGTACACGCACCGCCCCATCGGCTGCCGATATTCTTCAGATCGGCGATTTTACTCTTCATCTCGCCGAGATACTCGTCCCCGCTGGGCAGATGCCATATCTTTTCGCCGCTGGCCTTCGACGCCGTCTGGAGAGCCTTTATCAACCGGTCATTATTACCCATCAGCCCGCCCTTATACTTACCGAGCGCAACCATACACGCCCCGGTCAGCGTCGCAATATCGATTACAATATCGCACTTCTGCTTAACCGCATAGTGCAGCCCGTCGCAAAGCAGCAACCGCCCCTCGGCGTCGGTATTTTGAACCTCGACCGTCTTACCGCTGAACGTAGTAATAATATCGCCCGGCCGGTAGCTTATCGAACTGGGCAGATTCTCCGCGGAAGGGACGATCCCGATCACCCGGATCGCCGGCTTGATCGCCGCAATCGCCCGCATCGCACCAATCACCGCCGCTCCGCCGGACATATCGAACTTCATATTCTGCATTCCGCTGCCGGGCTTAAGACTGATACCGCCCGAATCGAACGTAACGCCCTTGCCGACCAGCCCGATCACCGGCACCTTGCCGCCAACGCGCCCGGGCGGAGTATACTTCATCACGATCAGGCGAGGCTTACTCGCAGAACCCTTACCCACCGCAAGAATGCCGCCCATCTTCTTGGCCTTAAGCTGCTTTTCGTCGAGCACCACACAGCTAAGCCCCTTCGCCTCCCGCACCATTTTTTTGGTCGCCGCCGCCAGGGTCGGAGGATTGATCACATTGCCGGGCCGATTGGCGATAGTCCGGGCAAAGGACTGCGACGTCCCGATCGCATCACCGATCCGGGCCCCCTTGGCGAGCTGACGGGCAATATCGCCAGCGGCATCGCCGATGACAACCTTAAGCGAATTGAGCCTGCCGCCCTTACTCTTTGCCATATATTCATCGTACCGGTAACTGCCGAAATGAGCACCCTCGGCAAGCGCCTGACCAACCGTCTGCGAGGTAAGCTTCTTGCCCAAAGCCTCCTGATGCAGTGCAAGAACCGCCTTGCGGGCCCTAAGCTTGACCGCCTTGCCCGTCGCCACAGCCGCAGCATCGCGCAAAGTATCGAGCGAGAGCTTCTTTCGCTCGCCAAGACCGACTAAGAGAACCCGCCTGGCCCCGATCTTATCGCCTCCGTAAACCACAGCGGTAGTCTTATCTTCCCCTTTGAAGTCGCCCAGCTTGACAAGCCGACCAATGGCGCCCTTTAGCTTCTTATCAAGCTGGTCGCAAAGAGCATTCCTGCCGCCGCCGGAAAAAACACCCACCGCCAGCAGATCGCACGTAACCTTAACCAGATCAACCTTACCAGCACCAACCGTCACCGAAATCATATCCTTAGCCATCCTATCGCCCCTAAACCAAATTCCATTATTCTCGTAACACTTTAACCATGTGTCACATGCGTTTTGTCATTCCCGCGAAGGCGGGAATCCAGCATGAAACAGCATCCGCCTTTGGCGGATTCCTGCCTCCCTGCATTTGGCTAAAATATTACTTATTCTCTAATTCTCCGCTTTATTCTTGCTGCGAAACTTCAAATAGCTTTCGATAAATGCCTCGATATCGCCATCCATTACCGCCTGGACGTTGCCGACCTGAAAGTCCGTCCGGTGGTCCTTGACCATCTGGTACGGCTGCATTACATAGCTGCGGATCTGGTTGCCCCAGGCGATCTCGCCTTTATTGCTGTAGAGCTTGGCGATCTCGGCGTCGCGCTTCTGTTTTTCTAACATATACAGCCTCGAGCGAAGCATCTTCATCGCCTCAGCCCGGTTCTTGTGCTGGCTGCGGTCATTCTGGCACTGAACCACGATCCCCGTCTCCAGATGCGTAATCCTCACCGCCGAGCTGACCTTATTGACATGCTGGCCGCCCGCCCCGCTTGCCCGATAGACATCGACCCGAATATCATCATCCTTAATCTCGATATCGCTGTTATCGTCATGCTCCGGGATCACATCCACCGCTGCAAAGCTCGTATGCCGCCGGCTCTGCGAGTCGAACGGGCTTATCCGCACCAGCCGGTGCACCCCCGTCTCGCACGACAGCTTACCAAACGCAAACGCCCCCTTTACCTTGAGCGTAACCGACCGCACCCCGACCTCCTCGCCGGGCGTAAGGTCAAATTCGGAAAAGGAAAATTTATTTCGCTCGAAGTACCGGCTGTACATCCGCAGAAGCATATTCGCCCAGTCGCAGCTCTCGGTCCCCCCAGCCCCGGCATGAATACTGAAAAAACAAGCCCGCATATCGTCAGGCCCGCTCAAGAGCCCGGCGACCTCGATCTTGTCGCACTTAGCCGCCAGCGCCTCAAGATCGGCCCCGACAGACTCCAAAATCTCCTCGTCGCCCTCCTCAACAGCCAACTCGAACAGCTCACACGCATCCTCAGCCGCCTTTTGAACGTCACGAACAGGATCAAGAATGGACTTCACGGCACTAAGCTCGGCAACAACCCCCTGAGCAGCATCCGGATTGTCCCAAAACCCGGCAACAGCCATCTTCTCTTCCAGCCCCAAACGGACCGACTCTTTACCAGCTACGTCAAAGCCAGTCCCGGATATGCTCTACCCGGGCCAACAGATCATTCACCGCAGCCTTAAGCTCAGACAATTCCATAAATACCCCAAAAAACAAAAAACACACAAAACAAACCAAAAACCCGCACCAAAGGACCACCCTTATAACAAATCATACGAAAACAAGCAACATTTGATTAAAATAGCAG
This sequence comes from Planctomycetota bacterium, assembly GCA_030637065.1. Taxonomy (GTDB): domain Bacteria; phylum Planctomycetota; class Phycisphaerae; order Sedimentisphaerales; family Anaerohalosphaeraceae; genus DAOVVQ01. The sequence continues at coordinate 1,266 of DAOVVQ010000147.1, read as the reverse complement.
AAACACCGGGTGGACTGTCAACCCCCCAAAACCACTTGAAACCTAAAAACACCCTCACGAAGTGAGCACAGCAAGGCTAAAGACTAACGACCAACGACTATCGACTAATAATCCCCCCTCAGTACAAAGGATTATTCAGGACAATACGAAAGCCGTTGTCACTGCCTATGGTGAGCAGCTTTCACCCCAAATGGGCCGTGAATCAGGCAGTGTCCAACTGGTGGCTAAGTTATCGAACTTGGACGGCTTAGAAGTAATCAGTGTGACGCACCATCCGGACAGATCCTGATTGAACGACGACGCACGATTGAACATCATGTACATGTTAGTGACGCTTGAGGTGTTCCAGCCGCCGATATCCTGGTTGAACGCCGACGCACCCATGAACATCCGGTCCATGTTAGTGACGTTCACGGTATCCCAGCCGCCGATGTTCCCGTTGAACGCCGGCGCATAGACGAACATCCCGTCCATGCTGGTGACGCTGGAGGTATCCCAGCCGCCGATGTCCTGATTGAACAAATCCGCACTGCCAAACATATGGCCCATGTCGGTGACATTTGCGGTATCCCAGCTGCCGATGTCTTGGTTGAACGAATCCGCACCATTGAACATCCCGACCATGCCGATGACGCTTGAGGTATCCCAGCCGCCGATGTCATGGTTGAACGACAACGCATTGCTGAACATCCAGCTCATGTCGGTGACGCTGGAGGTATCCCAGCTGCCGATGTCTTGGTTGAACGACGATATATCATACTCATACTGGAACATCCCAGACATGCTGGTAACGCTCGATGTATCCCAGCCACCGATGTCCTGATTGAAGGCATACGCATCGGAGAACATCCCGCTCATGCTTGTGACGCTGGAGGTATCCCAGCCGCCGATGTCCTGATTGAACGACGACGCATTGTAGAACATCCAGCTCATATCGGTGACGGCTTCAATTCCCCCCGAAGTAGTTGGTACCGAAACGAGGTTATTGCAGTAATAGAACGCATAGGCCATGCTGGTGAAACCCAAATGTCCCCAGTTATCGACACTTATCAGCTTATAGCGCTCGGATGACGGGTAGCCGCTGTTCCAACTGTCGTACGCCCCCGCGCTGCCGGTGACCGAGACAGTATAGATTTCGTCGATGCCGCAGCCATCCACATGCTCACCACGCGTGCCCTCCTCGGCGCTCGTCCCGTCTCCCCAGCCGCAAGTCCCGTCCCCCCCCCCCGCCAACGCCAGGGTGCCCTTCCAACCGCCCCCGAGACT
>DAOVVQ010000117.1 GCA_030637065.1 Planctomycetota bacterium | reverse complement strand
TGATAATGGCTATCTGGTATGGCTATGGTGCTGTAAATATGGATTTTGCCCTCGCTGGGGTCGGGGAGGATGTGCAGGATGAGATCGTCCAGCTTGAATCCGACATTAAGGCCCGGATTCACAGCGATAGCGATCTTATGAGGATGCAGAGGCGTTATGCGAATCTCAAGGGTCTTAATGATCTGATAGAAATCGGAAGAGGGCGTATCGGCCAGCTTCAATGGGAACTGAAAACCGCATTGAACGTCGCTGATGCCGAAAAGGTGCAACTTCGCCTGGAACAACTCAGGAGCCTGCAAAACTCGATCGAGGGTGTCATTATGCTCGATCTTTTTACGACCATAATGATTTTGTCGGCCTTGCGGATGGTGATTCGTCTTTATCACGAGGAGTATTTTGCGTCGTCGAGCGGGCGATTGAAAAGGTTTGCCATTGTCGGCGCCGGTGATGCGGGAGAGGCCCTCGTTCGGGAAATGTCGCGGATGAAGACCGAGCAGTACAATGTCATCGGGTTTATCGATGACGACCCCGCCAAGCAGGGCATGAAGATCCACGGTGTCGGTGTTCTCGGCAGCGTTGACAATCTGCCTGAGATTTGCACGACGAACAAGATAGATGAGATTGCGATCGCCATGCCCAGTGTCACACCCCAGCAATTACGGCATGTGGTGCAGGTGTGTCAGGGGACTAAGATCCGGTTCAGGACCGTGCCGTCGATTACCGATATCGCGTCGGGCAAACTGCGGGTGTCGCAGATCCGTGACGTGGACATCAACGACCTGTTAGGGCGTGAGGTTGTCCAGTTGGACCACACTTTGATCGAGACGTTTTTGACTGGCAAGGTGATTTTGGTTACCGGTGCCGGCGGCTCGATAGGGTCGGAGATGGCCCGGCAGGTGTGTAATTTCGATCCGAAGCTGTTGTTGCTTCTGGAGCAGGCGGAGAATCCGCTGTTCGATATCGAACGTGAGCTTATAAAGAATTTCGGCCATGTAAAGATTCGGGCTTTGGTGTGCAACATTGCCGATCGCGCCGGGGTCGATCAGGTTTTTGAGCGATATGGTCCCGAGGTTGTCATACATGCCGCCGCTCACAAGCACGTTCCGCTGATGGAGTCCAATTGCGGCGAGGCGATCAAGAATAATATTTGCGGTACGAGGAATGTTGCCGATGCCGCTGACACGTATAAGGCCGGCGATTTCGTGATGATAAGCACCGACAAGGCGGTTAATCCGACCAGTGTTATGGGTTCGTCGAAGCGGATCGCCGAGATGTACATACAGGACTTGAACACTACCAGCGACACGCATTTTGTGACCGTGAGGTTCGGTAATGTTCTCGGTTCGAACGGTTCGGTGGTTCCTATCTTCAAGCAGCAGATCGCCGAGGGCGGCCCGGTTACGGTGACGCATCCCGATATGGTGAGGTATTTCATGACCATACCGGAGGCGAGCCAATTGGTGCTGCAGGCGGCGGCTATGGGCAAGGGCGGCGAGATATTCGTTCTTGATATGGGCGAGCCGGTCAAGATCGTTCACTTGGCCAGGGAGTTGATAACGCTTAGTGGGTTCAGGCCCGGCGAGGATATCGAGATCGTCTTTACGGGGGTCAGGCCGGGTGAGAAGCTGTTCGAGGAGTTGTCTATCGAAGGCGAGGGGATGCTGCCGACGAAACATCCGAAGATCGCCGCTCGCAAGAACATCCCGAGCGATCGCCAGGCTCTGCGTGACGGGATCGCCCGAATGATAGAGATTGCCGGGAAACAGGATTATGACGCGATCATACGTGAGATCAAAAGGCTCATTCCGGAATACATAGGCGACCGGTCAAACGACGGCAAAACGGGTTAGAGCGGCTGGGGCGCGGCGGGTGCCGTGGGGTTGTTTATGCGTATAGGGTGATTTGTGGCAAAAAAAAAGCCCGCATCGAGGCGGGCTTTTGATCGTTTTGGTTGCTGGGGGTTGTTATCCGGTTACGTCGTTCATTGTGTCCCTTGGGTGGGCGTGCTCGTAAACTTCTTTCATCTTGGTGGTGCTGACGTGGGTGTATACCTGCGTGGTCGAAAGCGATTGGTGTCCCAGCAGCTCCTGTACGCTTCTGAGGTCGGCACCGTTGTTTAGCATGTGCGTGGCGAAGCTATGCCTGAGTGTGTGGGGGCTGATCGCGGGATCGAGTCCGGCTTCTCTGAGGTATTTGTCCATTTTGCGTCGTACACTTCTGGTGCTGAGTCTATTGCCGTGCTTGTTGGCGAAGAGGACCCGCACGTCGAAATCGCTGTTGCTTTGTATTCTTTTGTTTCTGAACTCGATATAATGCTGGATCGCGCGAAGGGCTCCGGAGCCTATCGGGGAAATCCGTTCCTTCTTGCCCTTGCCCCTGATGTGGATGACTTCGCCGAGGAAGTCGACATCTTCCATATTCAGTGCCACCAGTTCGCTTACTCTCATGCCGGTGCTGTAGAGGACTTCGAGAATGGCCCTGTCTCTTGCTCCGAGCCAGTTGCTTGTGTCAGGTGAATCGAGCAGTCGCTGGACGTCTTCGTATTCGAGAAACTTCGGGAGTTTCTTTTCCTGCTTGGGTGTCTTGATGTTGGCGACGGGATTGGCTGTGACATAATTTCGCTTGACGAGGAACTTGTAGAAGCTTCTTAGCGTTGCGAGTTTGCGAGCGGTCGTCGATTTCGAGTACTGATGCTGTCCGAGATGAGCTAAGTACTTGCGGACCGTATTGACATCGGCTCCGGTAAGCAACTGATCGAGTTGGACGGTCGTTTGTGTTTGAGTCGCCGTGGCAACGCCAGAGGAGTCCGACCATGGGTTTGCCTGGTCTGCGGATTCGTCCTGTGGGCCGGAGCCCGCATCGCCGATGAGAAAATCGGAGAACTGCAGCAAATCGGCGCCATAGCATTTGGCGGTGTGCATCGAAAAGTGTTTTTCGAATTTCAGATAACTCAAAAATTCCTGAGTGATAGCACAATCATTCATGTTATACCCTTCTAACTACAATGTTCCCGAGCGTAAATCCATTTTAGCCCACATCAACCTGTTGTCAGTGCCTGCAGGAGGCCGTTTATTCCGGTCGATCCTGCAAGGACTGTAGTGCATCAGCCATTTCCTTGTGCAGAATCTGGTCGGCCTGGCCCATAAGCGACTGGGTCAGCTTGAAACTGAGTACTGCCGCGTCGAACCAGTCGAAATCGGTTCGGCTGTCGCTTGCATGGCTGACGAGCGAATCGAGTAGATCGCCTTCACAGCCGGCGTCATAGCGGAAGATGTATTTTTCCGAGCCTTTGTTCAGTACAAGTTGTTTCTTGGCTGATTCCATATAAATATGACCACAGTCAGGTCACTGCCTTATTCAAAAAAACAATCTTCTAATGCTTTTATCGGGCCAAATTCGCTTCTCTAAAACGGATTCTTCTAATTTTTTGCAAAAAAACGCATATTTTCAATGGGTTGTCGCAAGTGGATTTATCGACCGATAACCAGACGTCATTAACGGAATCCGGCGAAATTTTTGAAATATGCGCAGGTTTGCTGATTTTGTCGCCAAGGTCCTATAAAAAGGCCGGCGTGGAAGCGGGCAGGGGGGCAGGTGCGGGTTAAGGGTCTCAGGGCCGGTTGGGCTATCGGGAGATTTATTTTTTCTTGAAGAAAATCTTGTTGCCGATGGTCTCGGTGGTGATTTTGTTGTCCTTTTCCAACTCGGCCAGGAGGGAAGAAATTTCCCGGCTTGCGGCGGAAAGGCCAGAGCAGATATCCTCGAGGCAGCAGGGTCTGCGTTTTAGAAGCTCGAGCACATCGGTGCGGCTGACCGTGCTGCGGTCGGTGGAGGCGGTTTTTGCAAAGTTGGCGATCACTTCGGCGATCGGGCCTAATTCAGTGGCGATCTCGGTGAGCCGGTCCTGGCTGACGGTTTGGGCGGCTGGGTCGACGGGGGGGCGGACGGAGGTATTGAGGTGGACTTTGTCGGGTTTGGTCTGCTGGATTATTTGTTTGATCTTTCGTATCTGGCTGTCTTGGGTATTTAGTCCCTCGATAAAGAACACTTCCAGCCAGATCTGTCCGGTGAATTCGGTGCGGAATCTGCACAGGCCGTCGACAAATGCGGGGAAATCGATGTCCTCGTGCGGGGCGTTGATCTTTTGGAAGGTCTCGTCGTCGCCGGCGTCGAGCGAGGGCAGTACGACGTCGGCTTTTGCGCAGTCGGCCCGGACGGCGGGGTCGCTAAAGAGGGTGCCGTTGGTCAGGATAGCTACGGGGATATCGGTAAACTGCTTTATTTGGTCGATTAGTGCTGCTAATTGTGAGTTCAGCGTTGGTTCGCCCGAGCCGCTGAGGGTGATGTAATCGGCCTTTAAGCCTTCGTTAAGGGCGTTTTTTAGCTCTGAGACGACCAGATCGATGTTGACGTAGGGTTTTCGATTGAGCGTTTGGCGGCAGTGGACGCCTAATTGGCAGTACATGCAGTTCTGGGTGCAGGTCTTCAGGGGGACGATATCGACGCCGAGGCTCAGGCCGAGCCTTCGTGATGGGACGGGGCCGAAGAGATGTTTTGTCTGTGGGGGCATATTGGGTTATGACCTGACAATTTCGGATATTTTTTTGCAGGTAATGAGCAGGTCCCGGACCGAATCGACCGGAATCATGCTGGCCGCGTCGCATTTGGCGTTTTTGGGGTCGGTGTGGACCTCCAGGAACAGGCCATTCGTCCCAGCGGCGACAGCGGCCTTTGCGAGAAGGGGGGCCATTTCGGGTCTGCCAGCAGAGGCGTCGCCGAGTCCGCCGGGCTGTTGGGTGCTGTGGGTGGCGTCGAAGATGACCGGGCAGCCTAACTCTTTCATGGCTGGGATCGCGGTTAAGTCGTTGACGAGGCGGTTATAGCCGAAAAACGTCCCTCGCTCGGTGAGCATTATCTTCTCATTGCCGGTGGAGCGGACTTTTCCGACGACGTTGCTCATCTCCGCTGGGGAAACGTATTGGCCTTTTTTGACGTTGACCGGCTTGCCCGTCCTGCCGCAGGCGACCAGAAGATCGGTCTGGCGGCACAGAAAAGCGGGTATCTGGAGGCAGTCTGCGACCTCGGCGACCTGGGGGGCCTGCGATGCTTCGTGGACGTCGGTCAGGATGGCGAGGTTGGTTGCGCTGCGGACTTCGCTGAGGATTTGCAGGCCCTGTTCCAGTCCGGGGCCGCGAAAGCTGGAGATGCTCGATCGGTTGGCTTTGTCGAAGCTGGCTTTGAATATGATCTTGACCCCGACCTCGGCGCTGATATCGACCAGTTTGCGGGCGATATCGATGCATGTCTGGGCGCTTTCGATGACGCAGGGCCCGGCGATAGCGAAGAGTGGTGCGTTGGGGCCGATTTGGACATCGCCGATTTTGAATATCGATTCGCTCATAGTGTTATCCTATCCCAATATTCTCATTAATCTTGCCCGGATACCGGCTGGTTTGGCGTCTGGCGGCACGAGTACCCTTACCGCCTGCGGGATCACGTGGATTTTCATTGGCAGGGCTGGGCCCGGGTCGCCGTCGATCTGGGTGTTGACCGGTCCGGAGGTCGAGCTTATTTCGATGGTCTTGCCCTGCTTATAGATGACGTCGGAGCGGTTGGCATGGTGCTTGATGGCGGTCAGCGCCGAGTGTTTGGCGAGGTGAAGGTGCGATTTGCACTTGTAGATGCAGACGTCGAGCAGGCCGTCGCCGAAATCGGCATCGCGGAGGATCTGCAGGCCGATGGCGTATCTGGAGATATTGCCGACAAAGGCCATCGCGTGACCTTCGAATATGTCCTCGCCGTCGATCTTAACTTTCAGGACGGGGAACTTGTGCTCCCAGAATGTTCGCCATATAGGCCAGAAATAGTCCAGGTGGTTGATGTGGCCGGAGCGTAGATTGCTTACGCGTTTGACGATGTCGCCGTCGAAGCCGAAACCTGCGATGGAGGTGAAGATTCGCCCGTTTGCGCTGCCGAGATCGAGGGAGCGGAGGCATTTGCCCTCGAAGGCTTTGATGAGCGTTTCGGCCTTTTCGTCGAATCCCAATTCGCTGGCCAGCAGGTTCTCGGTCCCGCAGGGCACGATTATCAGTGGCTTGTCGCTTCCTTCGAGGCCGTGGACGATCTCGCGAATCGTGCCGTCTCCGCCGGCTGCGACGACAAGGGCGCAGTCGTATGCGACCGCCGCCTCGTTGGCTAATTCTCTGGCATGGTCCAGCGACTTGGTGAAAGTTACCTGGACGGCGAAGTTGCGGTTGCTGAGATAGTCCTTAAACTCGTTTACCAGCCACTTGCTGCTGGAGGCCCCGGACTTGGGGTTTATTATAAAAGCGATATAACCGTGTTCCGGCTCCATTTGTTATCCTGTCTGCTGGTCGGCGAGTTTCGATTTCATCATTACGGCGTAGCTTTCGTCGATGTGCGGCAATTGGTCCAGTCCCAGCTTGCCTGTTACATCCGCTATAGCGGTCTGGTCAGGGCCTTCGATCTCGACGAAAGTGCCTAATAGCGGCAACTCATCGAGGCATATCTCACAGTCATCCATTCGCCAGAGGCCCCGTTTTTTCTCGAATGCCATGATCTTTTCGTATCCTACGGCCTCCAGAAGCTGGGTCATTGCGGTTTCGTCGTCGATGGAGACTTCGATCTCGCGTCTTGCCTTAAGCTCGGTCGCCTGGCGGGGGCCTTTATAAGTAAGGATGGTCTTTTTGCTGCCTGCGGCGGTTTCGTTTCTTAGCCTGAGGCCCCGGTCGGATTTGATCAGGGTGCGATCGGCGTCGTCGAAATAGGCGTCGGCCTGCGAGAGATCGCATACAAAGACGGCGCCGAGCCCTTCGAGCCGGGCAGCGGTGGCCTCTAACGAGTCGACCTTGACCTTGGTTTCGATTTCAGTATTCACCCAATGGCCTGCGATTAAACGATAATGTTTACCAGCCGGCTCTTAACGACGATTATCTTCCTGACCTCTTTTCCGGCGATGGCAGCGGCGACTTTTTCGTTAGCCAGGGCCTTTTGCCGGATATCCTCTTCGGTGGCGCCAGCGGAGACTATGATCCGAGCCTTGATCTTGCCCTTGACCTGCACAGCCAATTCGATCTCTTTTTCCTTCGTCAGCTCGTTATCGTACTTTGGCCACGGGTGCTGGGCAAGGCTCTCGGTATGGCCTAAGCGATTCCACAATTCCTCGGCGATATGCGGGGCAAAGGGTGCAAGGACCAGCAGGAATTGCTCGATAACGGCTTTGGGCCGGACGGATTGCCTGCTTAGGTGGTTTACAAAGATCATCATCTGGCTTATGGCGGTGTTGAAGCCGAACTGCTCGACATCGCCCTCGACTTTTTTTTATGGTCTGGTGTATCAGCCGCAGCGTTTCTTCGCCGGGCTCGGCATTTTGGATCTCTTTGGCGATCTCGCCGGTCTCTTCGTCGACGATCATTCGCCATGCCTTGCTCAGGAAGCGGTGGACGCCGTCTACTCCGTGCATATTCCACGGTTTGCTCGCCTCTAAGGGGCCCATAAACATCTCATAGAGCCGCATCGAGTCGGCGCCGTAGTCATCGATGACCTTGTCGGGGTTAACGACGTTGCCTCGCGATTTGCTCATCTTCTGGCCGTCCTCGCCGAGGATCATGCCCTGGTTAATGAGTTTTTTGAACGGCTCGCTGCCGCTGACATAGCCTAAGTCGTAGAGCAGCTTGTGCCAGAACCGCGAGTACAGCAGGTGCAATACCGCGTGCTCGGCCCCGCCGATGTAGAGATCGACCGGCATCCAGTATTTTTCCTTGTCCGGGTCGCAGGGTTTTTCGCTGTTGTGAGCGTCGAGATACCGCAGATAGTACCAGCAGCTGCCGGCCCACTGAGGCATTGTATTGGTTTCGCGGCGGGCCTTTGTGCCGTCCGGCAGCGTTATATTGACCCAGTCGGAGCAGTTGGAAAGCGGCGGCTCACCGGTGCCGGTGGGTTTGTAGTCCTCGACCTCGGGCAAGGTCAGCGGCAGATCGTCTTCCGAGAGCGGTATAACCCCCTCTTCGGTATGGATCAGCGGAAACGGCTCGCCCCAATAACGCTGGCGGCTAAAGAGCCAGTCGCGGAGCTTATAATTGACAGCCTTTTCGCCAAGGTTCCTTTCCTGGAGCCACTCGGCGATCTTTTCCTTAAAGTCGGCGGTGCTCAGGCCGTCGAACTGGCCGGAGTTCATGGCTGTTCCATTGCCGACGAAGCAGGCCTGGCTCGTTTCGACGGCTGACGCTAATTCCGCATCGTCCGGGCGAACGACCGGTATGATCGGCAGGTCGAATTTCTTTGCGAACTCGAAGTCTCTTTCGTCATGGGCTGGGACTGACATTATGGCGCCTGTGCCGTAGCTTATCAGGACGTAGTCGCTTATCCAGATGGGGATTTTTTCGTTGTTGACGGGGTTGATCGCGCAGGCTCCGGTGAACTGGCCGGATTTATCCTTTGCCAGGTCGGTTCGGTCGAGGTCGCTTTTGCGTCCTGCTTCTTCGCGGTATGCGGCGATAGCTTGCTTATGTTCGTCGGTCGTGATCACATCGACGAGCGGGTGCTCGGGGGCCATTACCATGTATGTCGCGCCGAAGAGCGTATCGGGTCGCGTGGTGAAAACCCGGATGGTCTCATCGTGACCGTCGACCTTGAAATCGACCTCTGCTCCGATGCTCTTGCCGATCCAGTCGTGTTGGAGCTTCTTTATGGAATCGGACCAGTCGACCTCGCCGAGTCCTGACAGGAGCCGCTCGCAATATTTGGTGATCCTGAGCATCCATTGTCGCATTGGCCTTCTGATGACCGGATGGCTGCCGCGTTCGCTCAGGCCGCCTATTACTTCTTCGTTGGCCAGGACGGTTCCGAGTTCCGGGCACCAGTTGACCGGGGCCTCGGATTCGTATGCCAGGCGGTGGTCGTCGATATATTCGCGTCTGTCTTTGTCATTTAGGCCGTCGGGTATTGGGAGTTCTTCGATGGGTTTGGCCTTTTGCGTGGCCTCGTCGAAGTAGCTGTTGAAGAACTTGAGGAATATCCACTGCGTCCATTTGTAATAGCTGACGTCGGTGGTATCGACCTGGCGGTCCCAGTCGTAGCTAAAGCCGAGGCTCTTGATCTGCCGCCGCATATTGTCGATGTTCTTTTGCGTTGTTTGTGCGGGGTGGGTGCCTGTTTTGACCGCATACTGCTCAGCGGGCAGCCCGAAGGCGTCCCAGCCCATCGGATGGAGGACGTTAAAGCCCTTCATGCGTTTGTAACGCGAGACGATGTCGCTGGCGGTGTAGCCTTCCGGGTGGCCGACGTGTAGGCCCTGGCCGCTGGGGTAGGGGAACATGTCCAGGACGTAATACTTCGGCCTGGAGGTGTCGCAGTCGACGGCGGCGAATGTCTTATTGGTCGCCCAGAAATCCTGCCACTTCTTTTCGATCTCTGTGAATTTGTAGCTGCCTTTTTTTGTAGTCATCTCTCTCTTATCCTTGGGATGGCCCTGTCAGCCGATCAATTGGACGCATGCGGGCATTGGCTCGGACAGCCCTGACAGCGGTCGGGAACACTGGAATTCTCTTTGACGACCGAGGCGAAGGTCGAAAACTGCTTGTCCATCGCCTTGCTGCCGCATTTGGGGCATACATGGGCGGTTTTGCGGCTGGTGCGCTCTAAGAATTCGGCTACCTCGCCACAGCCCTGACATTTATATTCGCGTAAAGGCATTACTTGCTCCGGTTATATCTTTATTGGGTCGATTCTCAGCGTGGGCCAAGGCCCACTCTGCCAGGCTGTTATACCTTTTATTAGACGCTACCTTTATATAGGTCGTCAAAACAGCCAAAAATGCACATAAGCCACCAATAATACGCCACTTCCACGCAATAATCAACAGAAATTAAACACACGGGGTGCCAGTACCGGCAAATCCGGCCCGCCCGGCCTGTATGGACCTGCGGAAAGGATTAAATGCCTGCTATAAGGGTGAGTTTTGTAGTAAGGGTAACTATTTGTCTTATACTCTTGTTAAGTAACTATATATGCTGGTTTTATGATGCATCCGGCCAAAAAATAGCGGTTGGCCTGTAGGTAATCTCCCTGTTGTGGTAACTACGTATTTTTTGGAAATTTTCCATTTACAACAAATTATACTTGACATCCCTGATTGGTCGCTTTACTTTTGATGAGATGCTGGGGGGGAAGGAACCCGAACAGGAGGCAGAGAGGCCAGATGCAGACGGGAGGACGACTTGTAAGTATTTCCCCAAAAGCCTGAGTGCTGCGCTTCCGTTGCGCAGACAAATAACGTTCACTGTTTTTTTGAAGGGAGAAAGCAATGAAAAAGTACTTAGCAATTTGTGTAGCGGCAGTTTTCATTATCGCAAGCGGTTTTGTACAGGCCGACACCCTGGAGGTGGTGCCGCCGGTTCCGCCTGGTTCTGGTGACATCATAATCACAGGCGGTGTCTATACTAACATCCAGCAGGCGATCGACGACGCTAACCCTGGCGATACGATCGCCATTCATATGGGAACATACACCGAGCAACTTACAATCACGGGCAAAGGACTGACCCTGACAGATGCTGGAGACGGTACGGTCATCATTGAAGCTGATACAGTCCAAACCGGAGCGGGGAATGTTTTCACCATTGACGCAGCCGGACACGATATTACCATTGAGAATATGACTATTCGCCACGGCGACTACGGTATCCGCTCCAGTGCAGGCAATGTGAATGTACTTAACTGTATATTCTATCACAATGGTTACGATGGTACGCCACTGCCTGCCCCGATAACTGCGGTAG
>DAOVVQ010000174.1 GCA_030637065.1 Planctomycetota bacterium | reverse complement strand
GGCAATGCTCATCGTACGCTTGGAGTGAGTGACAATTACGAACTGAGAGTCCTTCTGGAAATCCTGAACGATCATATTGAATCGCTCGTTGTTCGCCTCGTCCAGTGCCGCGTCGACCTCGTCGAGGAAGCAGAAGGGCGACGGTTTGCACTTAAAGACGGCGAACAAAAGGCCAAGGGCCGTGAGAGTTTTTTCGCCGCCGCTAAGCAGGCTGATACTTCGCGTTTCCTTGCCGGGCGGGCGGGCGATGATCTCGATGCCGCAATCGAGGATGTCTTCGGGGTCCTCCAGGTAGATATCGGCCTTGCCGCCGCCAAAGAGCTTTCGGAAAAGCTCCTGGAAATTGATCCTTACCTGCTCGAACGTCACTCTGAACTTCTCTTTGCTTTCCTTGTTGATCTTGCCTATCAGTTGCTCGAGCTGCGTCTTGCTCTTGTCGAGGTCTTCGACCTGGGTGGCCAGGAACTCGTATCGCTGCTCGAGTTCTTCCTGCTGGTCGATCGCGTCGACGTTGACATTGCCGAGTCGCTCGATCTTGCCGCGAAGCTCGGCGATCTCTTCGCGAACCTGCTGCCAGTCGACATCTTCCTGCTCGAAGCTCTCGTAAGCCTCAACGAGGTCGATCTGCAACTCCTCCTGAACCCGCAGGCGGAGGTCCTCGTCCTTGACCGACAACTGGCTCAGTTCCAGCTCGACGGCGTGCATCTTCTGCTCGACCTCGCTTTGCCTGACGCGGTTGTCACGCAGGGATCGCTCGGTCTGCTCTTTTTCTTCGAGCAACTGCCTGACCTCTTCGTGCATACGCGTGCTTATCTGCTGGGCCCGGTCCTTTTCGACGTAAAGCTCGGAAACCGCTGCCTGTGCGGCGAGAATGTCCCGCTCGGACTGGGCGATCTGTTCGTCGCAGGCGGCAAAATCGCTGTTTGTCGTCTCCAGTTCGCCGCGGGTATGTTCGAGCTGGTCTTGGAGGCTTACGGATCGTTGCCTGATCGAGTTTTGCTGCTCGGCGATCTGGCCTGCGCTGATCTTCAGTTCGGTCAGTTCGGCGGTCTGTTCCTCGAGTGCCGCTTTCTTCCGGGCAAATCGTTCTTCAAGCTCGGCGATGCGGCTGGTGCGTTCGGTGTTGATCTGCTCCAGTTCGCCGAGTTTCTGTTTGGAATCGTATTCCTTCTGCACGGACTGGGAAATTTCGCGTTCGAGCGCGTCGATCTCGCCGGCGATTACCGGCTGTTCGTCGGTAAGCCGCTTGACATTCTCTTCGATGTGGCCGATCGTCGCGTCGGCGTTGACCTTTTCCGTGTTGGCCTCGTAAACGCTCGTCCTGAGGTCTTTGCAGAGCCTGACGAGGTGGTCATTTTGGCGGGCGCTCTGGTCCAGCTTGGCGTCGAGCGTTTCGATATCGAGCGAAACCGCGGCAATGCTCTGGCTAAGTTCGCTCAGGCGGCTCTTTCGCGAGATAAGTCCCGCAGCCTTGCCCACCGGCCCTAAGCTGATCGAATGGCCTCCGTCAAAGAGTTCGCCCGCTGGGGTAACGAACGTGTAGTTGTCCGCCTTCCTCGCCAGTTTTGCGGCGATCTTCATCCCAGCCTCTATCGATTCGACGAGCACCGTGCGGCCTAAGAGCTTCCACGCAACAGCGGCGTGTTTGCTGTCGTAATTGACAAACTCAACGGCTCTGCCGAGCACCGCGGGGTTGTTGGAGAAGTCGGCTGAATCCACGAACGGCTCGATCCGGTCGGTGCAGATGACGTTGACCCTGCTCCTGAGCCTTTCACGCATTTCATCGTCAGCTAAGAGTTTTTTCGTGCTATTGACGACAAGCGCGTCGGTCCTGCCCTCGAGGGCCGCTTCGACGGCGATGGCGTATTTGGGCTCGGCATGGAGAATGTCTGCGACGATGCCCTCGATGTAATCGTAGCGGTCATCATCTGCCGATGCCCGCATGGCCAAAATATTTTTCAGCGAACCGCTAAGGCCCTCGCGGTTGGTCTCCATGTCCGACAGAATTTTATGCTCGCTTGCAAGGCCGCTGCGTTTTTCCCTGGCATCGGTCAGTTTGCTGCTTATGTCCCTGCGGCGGTCCTCGATCGCGACGGTTTCTTCCCGCTTTGCTTCGAGGCTCTCCTTCAAGTCGGCGATGACCTTGTTGATATCGTCCAGCCGTATCTTATGCTGGGCCTTTTCCGTCAGGATCGTCGTCAGTCGGCCCTGTGCGTCGGTGGCCCTGTCGCTGAGACGCTCCTTCTGGCCGGACAGCTTGCCGCGGTAGGTGCTCATGCTCTGGATTTCGTTGTGCAGTTGAGCGGTCCGCCGAACGATGTCGATGACGCCGGATTTTTCGTCGGAAAGGTTTGTCTCGATCTCCTGGCACTCGCCGCCGGCCTGCCTGATGATCTGCTCCATGGTGGTTAGTTCGGCGGTCTTGCCGGCGAGAAGTTTTTCGTTTTCTTCAAGCTCGACTTTGGACTGGGCCAGATCGCCGGTAAGCTGACCGATCCGCCCGTTGAGCCGGCGGACCTGCTGGGTGGAGCTGTTTTTGCGGTTGTTTAATTCCTCGATACGGCTCTTGAGGAATTCGATACGTTCGAGCTGCTGCTCGATCCTGCTTTTGGCGGTGATCAGCGAATTGTCGCAGCGGTTGATCTCGCCCTCCGAGGCGATTATCGTACTGCCTAATTCGCTAACCGATGCATCCTGTCTTGCGACCTCGGCGACGACTCCGCCGAAGTTTTCCTTGAGCTTCGCAAGCGTCTGGCCCTTGTCCCGCGTCATGGTGGTTATCTTGTCGAATTCCGCGAGAGAATAGTTGACCCTCAGTTCCTTGAGCCTGCCGCTGTGCTGAAGATAGTTTCTGGCCTTGCCGGCCTGGAGTTTGACGCTTCGAAGCTGCTTTTGCACCTCGGTTACTATATCGGCCAGCCGCAGCAGATTCTGCTCGGTCCGGTCGAGTTTGCGAAGGGCCTCTTTCTTGTGGGCCTTGTATTTGCTTATCCCGGCGGCCTCTTCGAAGATCAGCCTGCGGTCGACCTTGGAGGCGTGAAGAAGCTGGTCGATCTGGCCCTGTTCGATAATGGAATAGGCGCTTACGCCAACGCCGGTATCCATAAAGAGTTCGCGAATGTCCTTGAGGCGGCAGGAGCGATTGTTGATGAGATACTCGCTTTCGCCGCTGCGGTAGAGCCGGCGGGCGATCTCGAGGTTGTCCTGCTCGATTGACAGACCTGCGACGTCGGAAAAGGCCAGCCGCACCTCAGCCATCCCGCTTGCCTTGCGACTGCCGGAACCGCTGAAGATCACATCGGACATGTGCCCGCTGCGAAGGCTCTTGGGGCTCTGGTTGCCCAATACCCACTTGACGGCGTCGACGACATTACTCTTGCCGCAACCGTTGGGGCCGACAACGGCTGTTATTCCCTTGTCGAATTTGAATTCAGTCTTCTCAGCGAAGCTTTTGAACCCGTTTAGAACGATTTTTTCCAACTGCATATACTGCCCTCCATGCAAAGGCACAAGCCATCCCTGTCAGGATATTGGACACAAATCCACCGGTAATTGCATGTATTTGTCCGGTACAACTGCAAAAAACGGGCATAAAGCCCTATCCAGCCAGCCGTGCAACATCCAGCGTATCTCGATTTGCCTCGATTTTATCACATTATCACCATTATTATCGGCCATTGGCCGTATTCTTCTTCATATTTGATAGCAGCCTGTTCACCGCATAAACCCGGCAGGGACGTCGATCTGCGGCAGCGGGCCGCTTTCGAAAACAGCGTCTATGGCTCCAATTTCACACATATGTTTCAGGATAGCCGCTGTATCGCCATAAGAGACGCCGAGGCCGGGTCGTTTGCGGTTATCGCCACGTACGTCAGTGTCGGCGCAAAGTGTCCGGATGACATCCGAGACCTTGAAGGTCGACTTAATCGGCCCGATCGGACGTGCGCGATTTGGAAAATTTCGAAGCATAGAAACAAACCTCTCGCCCTCCTGAGCATTGATGATGATACCAAGATCGGGCAAATTCACAAAGAAATTCTTTTCGCAGCGGATCGGATCGCCGAAAAGTACTATTCGCGGGCTGTCGCTGAGCCGTACATAGATTATTTTGGGCCCGGAGCAGGCGACTTTGTCCATAAGAATGCCGCTGCCTGCCAAAGCCGTCGAGACCGACGTATCTTCCAGCCGCTGGAGGTGCTCATAGGCGGCAAGTTTGACTTCGAGAGACTTTTCCGGCAGGAGATCGGCCAGGGTTGCTATCGCATCTTTGCGTTTGGCGCTATATCCGATAGCTTCGATAGCAGCCATTCTATACTCGGAGTTTTTGTCGGCGATGATCTCACGCAGAACCCAGAGCCCGCGGTCGTCGCCAAGGTTAAGCAGGGTCTTGCCTGCATAGAAACGCACGGACTGACGGTCGGCGTTAAGAAGTCCCGCCAGATCGTCGGCGACCGTTTTGCCTATAGCCTCCAATGCTGTCGCGGTGGCTTCTGCCTGCCGGTCACGACGGAGGTCTTCGATGAGGCCTGCTATTCGTTGCCGGTGCAATTGTTCGCTATTGCTTACATACAGAGCGGAGACCATGGCCAGAAACCTGGTCTTCTGGTGGCCGTATTTTTGCGGTATTTGCAGTAGTATCTCTTCCGGCGAGACTGCTTTGGCTGTGCCCGGGCCGAATCGGCCATTCAGTCGATTTCTGATCGCATTGGCAGTGTGATAATTGGGACTGAGCAGCATGATCGCTATCTGGACGTCATCGCGAGCAGTTCCGCCGGCGAGTACATACCCGACATTTTCATTGACAGGTGAAGTGTTGCTGGAGCGGTCGATAAAAACCGACCCGCCAGCCGTGGCGATGGATTGAAAATATGCGGCGAATCGAGAGTTTTTGTTAAACGCCAGAAACCGGGACAGTTCCTTCATATCCGTCGTATAGAGTGTGCCGCCGGCGAGGGAGGTCGTTTGAGAGCCGAACATCGTTCGCACGCGGAGATCAAAATGCTGCCCCTTTGACGCCAGCGACGGGACCACTCCGTAGAGTTCGACGATGGCAGTATCTTTGCTGTTAATAAAACCGTTCGGATTGAAATCTTTGAGGTTGGGCATCTGCTGTAACATGTACTTGGTCAGCATTGCCCTCAGTGCGGGGTCGCATTGGCTCGATCCTGTTCCTGCAAGGCCTGCTACGATGCCGTGGCCGATTACGGGAGTGGCGCCGTATTGCCGCAGTAAAGTCAACGAACCTATGGTCGCATCAAGTTCGACGGGTTTTTCCAAAGTGATGTCTGTGGTTTTCGCGTTTCCGTTACAGCCGGGCAGCAGGGCGGACATCGCAAGGAGCAATACGCAGACGCCTGTCTTTAAGCTATATTTTGCCATAGGACGATCACCGATCATAAATGCACGAGCGAATCCAACTGAAACAAAAATTATCACATCCGCTGTCTTGGCGATTTACTATCAAATTCGACGCTAAAGAATACTCATAGCGGGCAATAAAGTCAAGCACAATCTATTTATTGGGTAAGATCGGGCTGGTCCCCTATATATAGTGGCTGGCAAGGCCAGAATCGGGTTGCGTTAATTAGTTGTAAAGAGCTGTTTTTCAGGTGTTCAGGGCGGCGAGTAGAGGTGTTTTTTTGAAATTAGCCATTGATTATCACATATCGGCGGTTATAATACGGATGTTAGCGAAAAAGCGGATACTGGCCAGAAAAGGGGGAAGTAAATGTCCAGAATGCGTTTGCCAGCGAAGTCGAAGGTGCGGATATGTGGCGAAACCGTCTTACGGGGGCGGCGGGAAGGGGGTCTGTCATCCTTGGCTTCCGGATCGCCATCGACATGCCTCTTGCCGCTGGGCACTCTCATCTTTGTTGCCATACCGAAATTGGTCAAAATAACACGAACCCAGCGGCTGCGAACAAAGAATAATTACAGGAGTGGGTATGTTTTTTAATTAGCAGGATGGAAAATGGATTTTATCCGCAATTTAACGATAAGGCGTAAGCTCATTGCTGTCACGATGATTACCAGCACAGCGGCGGTTCTCCTTGCGGGGATGATCTTTATCGTCTTTTCGTCCTATATGCACCGCCAGGGGTCGATACACGACCTGACAAGTCTTGCTGCGGTGGCGGGGCGTAGCTGTCAGGGGGCTCTTGTCTTTGATATACCGAGGGATGCAAAGAAGATTTTAGCAGCACTGACGGAGCGTCCGTCGGTTGTCCATGCCTGCGTTTATGACGCGGACGGCAGGGTGTTTGCATTACGCCAATACGGCGACGATGGCGGCGAATTTGTCGCTCCGCCGGTCGGGGCCCGGGCCTATGAGTTTACCGGGGGCCACCTTGAGGTATTCCATCCCGTCGTTGTCGATGGCGAGCGGATCGGTACTGTATATCTGCGTGATGACCTGCGGGCGATCAGGGCGGGTTTCAGGCGGGCTGTGGCGATACTGGTGGCGGTTATGATCTTGTCATTGACAGCGGCATGGTGTATCGGGTCGCGGCTGCAGGCGGTTATATCCGGGCCGATCCTGGCCCTTACCGACACAGCGCTGGCGGTCAGGCAGGGCAGGGATTATTCCGTTCGTGCCGTCAAGGAAAGCGAAGATGAGATCGGCAAACTCATTGACGCCTTCAACGACATGCTTGCGCAGATCCAGCATCGAGACGGGGAACTTCGCGAAAGCAGTCAGCGTTTTGCGAGTACATTCGACCAGGCGGCTGTGGGGATAGCGCATATCGCGCCGGATGGGAAGTTTATTCGCATTAACCGGCGTTTTTGCGATATTGTCAATTACACAAGGAATGAATTGCTGGACCGTACATTCCAGGAGATCACTTACCCTGACGACCTCGAGCGAACGGAGGAAATGGTTGCTCGCATCGTAAATGGCGAGGTTGAAAACTACACGATCGAAAAGCGATATCTGCGCAAGGGCGGTTCGGTTGTGTGGGTCGATCTGACGGTGGCGCTGGTGCGTGACAGTGATGGCGGGCCTGGGTATCTTATTTCGGTCATCGAAGAGATTACCGCCCGCAAGCAGGCCGAGCAGGCGCTTTATGAAAGCGAGCGACTCTTCAGGGACTTTTTTGAAAACGCGCCCGTTGGTTTTCATTTATTCGGGCCGGACCGCATTATTATCGATATGAACGAAGCCGAGCTTGCGATGATCGGGTACAAACGCGATGAGATCGTCGGCAAAAAGACGTGGGCCGATCTTATTATTCCGGAGCAAAAGCAGCAGTTCGAGAAGCACTGGCACGATGTGATCACGAAAGGGCGGGTGCGGGACCTCGAGTACACCCTCGTTCATAAGAGTGGCTTTAAGGTAAATGTTGTGCTGAATGCCTCGTCGAGATTTGACACGGATGGTAATCTGATAAGTACTCGTGGAAGTGTTCTTAATATCACAAATCGTAAACGCGTGGAAAAGGATCTTACTGAATCGCGTCAGATGCTCGAGCTGATCCTTGATACCATTCCAACGCACGTCTTCTGGAAGGATCGGGAGAGCACATTCCTTGGATGCAACCGGCACTTTGCCGAAGATGCGGGCCTGAAATCGTCCGATGAGATTGTCGGCAAGACCGACTTTGAGCTGACGTGGAAGGAGCAGGCGCTGCTGTACCGCGCCGACGACAAGGCGGTGATCGAGAGCGGCGAGCCCAAGGTCGATTACGAAGAGCCGCAGACATGGCCCGACGGGACCAGTCTTTGGCTTCGGACGAGCAAGATGCCCCTGCGCGATTCCGAGGATAACATCATCGGTGTTCTCGGTACTTACGAGGACATCACCGAGCGGAAACTGGCACAGGCCCAGATCGAGAATCTGGCAAAGTTTCCATCGGAGGACCCCAATCCCGTTCTCAGGATCGCCGGCGACGGCTCG
Organism: Planctomycetota bacterium; assembly: GCA_030637065.1. Classification (GTDB taxonomy): domain Bacteria; phylum Planctomycetota; class Phycisphaerae; order Sedimentisphaerales; family Anaerohalosphaeraceae; genus DAOVVQ01. The sequence continues at coordinate 108 of DAOVVQ010000174.1, read as the reverse complement.
CTGCTTTACGCAAACGACGCCAGCGAGTCGATCCTTTCCGAATGGGGATGCCAGCCGGGTCAGCCGGTTCCGGGCAGTTGGCTCAAAACCGTCAAGCGGACCATCGAG
>DAOVVQ010000125.1 GCA_030637065.1 Planctomycetota bacterium | reverse complement strand
GGACGATGTCGGAGATGTCGATCTGGCGGAGTTTGCCGGGTACTGGCTGGCGGATATTTAGTCGGATTGGTGCGAAATATCGCACCCTACGTGGCTAAACAGCGTGGGCCAGGGCCCACCCTACGGGCTGTTTTATGCTGGATTCGGCGCCTTCCCAGGAATGACGGATTGGTGTGAAATATCGCACCCTACAAGTTAAAGTGTTACGGAATTATTAATATAGATTGGAGTGATCGAGAAAATGGGTAAGAATGTAGCTATTGCGGGTGTGACTGGTGCTGTTGGTCAGGAATTTTTGGGTATTCTGGCTGAGCGTGATTTTCCTATCGATTCTTTGAAGATGCTTGCCAGCCATCGCTCGGTGGGCAAGAAGATCGCGTTTAAGGGTAAGGAATATACCGTCGAGGAGCTTGGCGCGGGCAGTTTTGAGCGTGTGGATATTGCGTTGTTTTCGGCGGGTGGGGCGCGGAGCAAGGAATTTGCTTCGGCTGCGGTGGCGGCTGGGGCGGTTGTCGTTGACAATTCGTCGGCGTTTCGGATGGATGGAGATGTGCCGCTGGTGATACCGGAGATCAATACCGGGGCGATCGACGGACATAAGGGGATCATTGCCAATCCGAACTGCTCGACGATCATCGCTAATGTTCCGGTTTGGCCGCTGCATAAGGCCAACCCCGTCAAGCGGATGATAGTCAGTACTTATCAGGCGGCCAGCGGGGCTGGGCAGGCGGCTATGCTCGAAATGGTCGAGCAGGCGAAGGAAGTACTCGATGGCAGGCCTGTTACGTGCAATACGCTGAAGTATCAGTTGGCGTTTAATCTTTACAATCACGACTCGAAGATCGGGGATAACGGGTATAACGAAGAAGAGATGAAGATGGTCCACGAGACGCGGAAGATCTTCAATTGCCCGGAGATCGCGATTACCTGTACGTGCGTTCGCGTTCCGGTCATGCGTGCCCATTGCGAGAGTATTAATCTGGAATTTACCGATCCGATCACGCCAGCGGAGGCCAGGGATATTTTGAGCCTGGCGCCAGGGGTGACGGTCGTTGACGATGTCGAGAATAATCGGTTCCCCATGCCTATCGACGCCAGCGGCAAGGACGATTGTCTTGTCGGCAGGATCCGGCAGGACGAGTCGGTGCCGGATAACCGCGCGATCAACCTGTGGGTTGCCGGCGACCAGTTGCGCAAAGGTGCGGCTCTTAATGCGGTGCAGATCGCTGAGAAATTGCTGTAACAGTATCCAGTGCCGATGGATCGGGGTTTTGCTGCGCTCAATATCCAGTAAACTAAAGCCATGCTGATTCGAAATATCAAACTTGTGTTATCCTATGACGGCAGTGCCTATCACGGCTGGCAGGTTCAGCCTGATGCCGATACTGTTGCCGGGCGAATTACCGATGCCGTTGAGAAGCTGTGCGGGTGCGAGGTCAAAGTGAGCGGGTCGTCGCGGACGGATGCGGGGGTGCATGCTTTAGGGCAGGTTGCCAATGTGCGGATCGACTCGCCTGTTCCTACCGAGAATCTTGCCAAGGCTCTTACGCGGATGCTGCCGGACGATATTGCGGTGGCTGAGGCGATCGAGGTTGCCGATGATTTCGATGCGATATCCGCGACGAAGAGCAAGTTGTATCGGTATACGATCTGTACGGACCGGGTTCGGCCTGTTCTTGAGATAAGGCACTGCTGGCACCGGGCGGGCGGTCTGGATGTCGAGCGGATGAACGAGGCAGCGGGGCTGCTTGTCGGAAAGAAGGATTTTAAGTCCTTTGCCGCTGCTGCCGATCAGAGGGAGAGTTCGGTGAGGACCGTTATCCGATGCGAGGCGACCGGGCGGGACGAGTGGATTTATGTTGATGTCGAAGCGGACGGATTTTTGTATAATATGGTGAGGAATATTGTCGGCACCCTGGTCGAGGTCGGGCGCGGGCGGTGGTCGGCTGGGAAGATCGGCGAGATACTCGATGCCAGGGACCGGGCTGCGGCGGGGCCTATTGCTCCGGCTTCGGGGCTTTGTTTGATGAAGATCGATTACTGAGCCTTGGAAACAGCATGGGTAACAAGTTACCCATCCTACGAGTGTTTGTGTTTATTTGTGAAAAGTTTTTGGTTTTAGAGCGGTGTTGCTATGAAGATTGTTCATGTTATTACTCGTTTGATACTTGGCGGGGCTCAGGAGAATACGCTTATTACTTGTAAGCTGCTTGCCGAGCGGGGTCATGAGGTTACCTTGATCACCGGTCCTGCGCTTGGTCCGGAGGGTGAGTTGTTTGCCGCGGCTCAGGAGCAGGGCTATGAGGTTGTTGTCGTTGATAAGATGCGTCGGGCGATCGAGCCTGTTAAGGATTTTATCAGTTATCGTCAGATCAAGGGGCATCTTCAGCGCATCAAACCGGATATTGTGCATACGCACTCTGCCAAGGCGGGGGTTTTGGGCCGGTTTGCCGCTGACAGCCTGCGGGGTAAGTTTTCCGACCCGCTCAAGCCGCATGTTGTTCATACGATCCACGGTCTGGCGTTTCACCCGTATCAAAATAGTCTGATCAACCGGTTTTATATCGCCGTGGAAAAGGCGGCTGCTAAGCGGACCGATTGCCTTATTAGTGTGGCTGACGCGATGAACGACAAGGCCATCGCGGCTGGGCTCGGCGAAGAGGGCGACTTTCTGACGGCTTATTCGGCTATCGAAGAGGACGATTTTCTGCGTGCTCCCGATCCTAAGACGGTGTCTGATTTTCGCCGCAAGCACGGTATCAGCGATCAGGCGGTGGTGCTCGTTACGATCGCTCGGTTAGCGGAGCTTAAGGGCCACGAGTATATAATCGAGTCGGCCCGGCAGCTTGCTGCGAAGTATAAGGATTGCATGTGGCTGTTCGTCGGCGACGGGGAGTTGACCGAGGAGATACGCAAGAAGATCCAGTTGGCTTATTTGGGCTACCGGTTCAAGTTTACGGGGCTATTGCCGCCAGGCGAGATCCCGCTGGCGATACACGCATCGGATATTCTGGTGCATTGTTCGCTTCGCGAGGGGCTCGCCCGGGTGCTTCCGCAGGCGATGCTTTGCGGCAAGCCCGTCGTCAGCTTCGATATCGACGGGGCGAGGGAAGTTGTCAACGCCGGGACCGGTTTTCTTACTGAGCCGGAGGATGTCGAGCAGTTGACCGACGCGTGCTCAAAGCTCATCGAGAGCGAAGAGCTTAGGCGAAGCTTAGGCGAAAACGGGCGCGAATCGGTCATCGAGAAGTTCGCACCCGACACAATGGTCGATACCATCGAGACCGTCTATAACCATCTCATGGAGCGGCCTACCGAACCTTCGTGAGCCTTACCTCCTTAAGCTGCATCAATACGTCGGCGGTGATCTCGGCGGGTTTGATCGTCAGGGTGTGTTTTCCGGCTGTGCTTAGCGTTATGGTTCCTGCCGGGCTTAGGAGTTCCCTTCTTGTATTCTTTCGGGCGATGAGTTCGTCATCCGGTTTGAGCGTTGCCGTAAGCTCTTCGGGGCCGGCGCTGACGATATAGTTGCCTCCGTCTTTGGATGCTATGCGAACGGTCTCGACGGCGAAGGAACCGGGCTGGTCTATTATAAATTCCCAGGTGAGGTAATCTTCCATATTCTCCCAGCCGGTGATGTAGCCTCCGAGTTTCGTTCCGCTCCCCCAGAAGTAGTCGATGTCCTCTCCGTGCAGCATAGCGTCGCCGGCGGCGAGGGTGATATCTCCGCTGGTGTTCTGGCGGATGGTGTTGTCGACCTCGATGGGGCCTTTGACGGTCACTACGACGACGGAGTTTATCTTATCCGGGGCTCTTTTGCCGACATCGATGAAGACGTCGAGGCCCTGGCGGGTGACTTTTTTCGGCCTGGATTGGCTATCGGCGAGGAGATAGGCGCCTGCGACTTTGCTCTTTAGGCCGGGTACGCGGAGTCTGCCGTTTTGGGGCCAGTCGAAGACGTGGAGGTAGAGTTTGTCGCCTTTTACGGTGCATCTGCCCCATTCGAGACTGCCGAAGGGCGAGCGTTCGGTGCCGTAGATGCTCTCGCCGTTAACGGCCATCCAGTCGGCCATGCCATCGAGGCGGTCGATCTCCTGGGGGGTGAAGGTCCCGTCGGGCCTTGGGCCTATGTTCATCAGGAAGTTGCCGCCCTTTGATGCGATGTCGACGAGCATGTGTATGAGTTCTTCGGCGGTCTTGTAGGTGCTGTCGGGTCCGCGGTACCAGTATCCGCCGCCGTTGCTGATGGTGATGTTCGCCTCCCAGTACCCCTCTACGCCGCCTTCCGGTACGTGCTGTTCGGGTGTGGCGAAATCGCCCAGGACGTCGGTACCCCTGTCGTTGATGAGAATGTCGGGGTTGATCTTCCGTGCCATTGCCAGCATGTCGAGCATGTCCTTTTTGACGGTTGGGTTTTCGATGGCCATTCCGTAGCCGGGTGTGGCAGGCCAGCGGATGTCGAACCAGAGGATGTCGATATCGCCGTAATTGGTCAGCAGTTCGCGGACCTGTTCGGTTTCAAATTCGGCGAAGGTTTTCCAGCGGTTCGGGAACTTGTCGACGAAGTCCGGATCGTAGTACAGGTGCCGCCACCACCAGTCGCCGTCTGCGTGGTGCTGGTCGGGGTGCGAGAAGTAATAGCCGATGGCCAGGCCCTCTTTGCGGAAGGCGTCGGTGAGGTGTTTTGTGATGTCGGCATTTGGGTTTGTCGAGTATGGGCAGTCCGGGTCGGTGACGCGGTAGTGAGTCTGCTTCGTGTCGAAATTGCAGAAGCCATCGTGGTGCTTGGTGGTAAAGACGACGTATTTCATGCCTGCCTTTTTGGCGAGGCGGGCCCACTTGGCTGGGTCGAACTTTACGGGATCGAAGGTTTTGTTGAGGTCGAGGTGCTTTTGTACCTGTTCGGTGTTGTTTTCGATCACCTTGTCCGGCCCTTTTTTCCTGCCGCGCCAGATTGGGCCGATCCCGCTTTGCGACCACGGCCCCCAGTGCAGGAACAGGCCGAACTTCCAGTCGTTGAATTCTTCCATCCGTTCTTCGGGCGCCTGGAACGATGCCCCTCTTCCAGCAGTCACCCCAGCCGGACCCTGACACGAGCAGATAAAGACCAATCCTGATACCATTATACTTAACGCTACAGTTTTCCTTGTCTTTGCCATTTGCAATTCCCCTGTTCTGATCCTTCGCGGCTATTACAGCCTTACTTTGATCGTTTTATCATGCTTTCCTATTGTTGTCTCGATTTTTTTTACTTTTCCGTTGCCTGTTACTTCGATGTTGTATTGTCCGTGGAAGGCTCTTGTCTTGAATGTACCCTGGCGGTCGGTTTTTCCGGCGGTATTTGTGTTCCACTGGTTGTTCTTGAGGTCGAGCCATGTCTGGCCGATCGGTTTGATGGTCCAGTCGTGGCGGTAGAATGCACACTGGACCCGTGATGTGTTTCGCGGGTCCTCTCTTAGCGGGTTTCCGCCGAGCCATGTTACGATCCCCGTCGTTTTGGGGTGGCTGAATACCGCGGTCATGAAATCGCGGGCGTATTGTGCCTGCAATTCATCGGAGATGCCGGGTACCTGGATATCGAATTCGGTGATCCGTATCTCGGGCCCCAAGTGGGCGAATCGCTTGATCCTTTTGTAGGTAATCTCCGGCGGGACGAGTGAATGCACGTGGCACTGAAAGCCCATGCCGTCGACGGGGGTGTTTTTACTCAGCAGCCACTTTATTGTCTCGTAGTAATGGTCCCGGTGGCCTGGCTGATTGTTGACGAGTACGTTCGCATCGTTGTAATACAGTTTTGTATTCGGGTCTAGCCTGCGGGCCAGTTTGAACCAGTCGATGAGGATATCGTCGCCGCATATATCGAGAATATCGTGCTGGCGATAGACCTCGTTGACGACATCCCAGTCGATGAGCCTGCCTTTCCATTCGGTCAGCACTTCCTCGATGTGTTCCATTGTCAGCCGCCGCAATTTGGCTGGGTCGTCTGCATAGTTCTTCACCCATGGCGGGAGGAAATTCCAGCCGGGCCAGATCAGGTTATGTCCGCGGATGTCGAAACCGTTTTCTTTTAGCCACTCATAGGCAAGCGGTGCGGACCTTTGGCCCTCGGTGGCGTAATGCTTCCATTTCAAGGCGTTCGGCAGTACAGCCGTGTTGAAGAGCTGCTTGAAATGCTCCTGAAATGTGCCCAGGTCGATATCGGTTTTGCCCGGAGTGTGCATTTTGGCCCGGTAGGTCCCGCCGAATCCGAATGCGTGGCGGGTTAGTTTCACCGAGACATTGGCGTCTTTAACGCCCCGGCCGCTATCGTCAACGACGGTGATCGAGATGTCGGATTTTCTGTATTGCTCGATACGTTTAAGGGCGTCTTTTCGCCACTTTGCGCCAGGCTCCATTCCTTCGTATCTTAGCGGCATTACCGGAAGTGTGTCGGGACTCACTGACTTGCCGAAGTTGATCAGGCGGATATCGGCGATGAGGATCTTCTGCGGTCTGTAACCAAAGCAAAACCGCAGGGCCGTCTTGCCGGGCGGGTAGTCTGCGGAGGATAGCGCGTGCGTGTAGACGCGGGTCCATTTGCCGGTGGAGGCGAATTCCCGCTCGAGTACGCGACTTGAATAGCCGCTGCCAAAGGCCGCTGCGATCAGGCCGGCGGCGGTGTCGTTTTCGGAGCGGGCGCACTTTGTGTAAAAGGTAAGGAAGATGACGTCGCCTTTTCGCACGGGCTTTTCTGTGTTGATGTACATATTGAGCATGGTGGTGTATTTGGCGGTGCGGGTAACGTCGATCTCAAGGGCGGTGGTAAATGGCATGTCGCTTACTTTGGCGATCCGCGTCTTCATTGCCCCGGCGTCATGGCGGCTTGTTCGCAGGTTGGCGACAATATCTACGCCAGCGGGAAAACTCTGCACGGGGGCCGTATTTAGAAGGCGATCGATCTCGCCAGCCCGCGCGGTATTAACTGCGGGCAGGGCCGCTGATGCGGCGGTCAGGGCCAATACCGCCAAAAGGTTGATAGTGTTTTTCCTCAACATTCCTGCCGCTGCTTTCACCGGTCTCTGGCCGGGTTTTGTCTTAAATTGCGTTATTTCAGCCCCTATAAGCCTTTCGGTGCCGGGATGAGCCGAGTCTCTCGGGAAATGTCCCAAGTTACCGCAAGCGGGGGGCGAATTCAACTATTGTTATCCGGCTGGCTGGGTTTTCTTGTGTAAGTCTTTATTTGTCAAGAGTTTATGCTATTAAGTTGGCCTGTGGCCTTCATTTCGGTAATAATTTTCAGTTGCTGATGTTGCCAAGCGGGATTTGTTCGACTACACTACTTAATCCCCGGTGCGTCTCTGAGGCGGCTGGGAGGTGTATAGCGGTCCTCGCAGGGCCGAAAATCTGAATGAAAGTTAACCTGAATAACCTTTAAGAGGAGTTTTAATATGGTCGGAACACTGGATATACTCATCATGGTCGCCTATTTTGTCGGCATTGTCTGTCTCGGGATCTGGATATCGCGTAATCAGGCCAAGGGCGGCAAGGAATTCTTTTTAGCTGGGCGGCAGATGAAGTGGCCGATGATCGGTGCATCGCTGTTTGCCACGAATATTTCCAGCCAGCAGTTCGTCGGCCAGGCAGGCCTCGCCTTTACGGTCGGGATCATCGCCGGTGGCTTTCAGATGATCGGGGCGATGTGCTTTATGTTCCTTGCGGTCTTTTTCATACAAACCTATATGGGGCTTAATCTTACGACATCTCCGGAGTTTTTTGAAAAGCGTTTCAATGGCAGTTGCCGAACGATCGTATCCTTTATCAACCTGATGATGGTGCTTCTGGCAAATCTGGCTGCGGCGCTTTATGCAGGTGCGACGGTGCTGACTCATTTGCTGAAATGGGATGTCCACCCGCAGGCGAATGCCCTTTTCTGGGCGGCGGTGCTGGTGATAGGGACGGCGGCGGGGACGTATACGCTTCTGGGCGGATTGAAGGCGGTTATGATCTGTAATTTCATTGAGATGTTAGTGTTAGTCTTTGGCGGGTTTTTGCTGCTTATGTTCGGTATAAAGGCGGTAGGCGGTCTGGATGAGGTTTTGGCGTTTAACGCCGCTGACACGGGCCGGTCGATGTGGACGCTGCTTCACCCGTGGAATCATGATTTTGGATGGCTTCCGATGCTCACCGGGACGTTTATCCTTGGCGTTCACGGCCACTGCACGAATCAGGACTACGTCCAGCGGGCCCTTGCAGCGAATAACCTTTACCACGCGAAGATGGGCGCGATCTTCGGCGGTTTTCTCAAGGTTCTGGCCCTGTTCTTTATTGCCGCACCGGGCGTGATAGCGGCCAAACTGGTCTCTATGGACCAATTAGTCGTACCAGCGGGCGACTCGGCGTATGTTGCTCTGCTGACGAAGGTTATGCCTGCCGGTTTCCTTGGTATCTGCCTGGCGGGGTTGCTGGCGGCGATCATGTCCAGCGTCGATGCGGGTCTGTGTTCGTGCGGTTCGCTGGTCAATTATGATTTCTTTGCCAAGATGGCCAAGGGCGCCGACGACAAGTTCCTTCTGATCAGCGGACGGATCATCATGGGCGTTATTATGATAAGCTGCATGATCATCGCACCGTTTATTCGCGGATTCGAGGGGCTGTTTCATTATCTGCTTTATATTTGGGCGCTGCTTGCGCCTCCGGTTTTTGTTTGCGTACTGTTTGGGCTTTATTACCCGAGGGCAAACGCAAAGGGCGCATTTGTAACGCTGATCGTCGGATGTTTTCTCGGGTTTATTGCCTTTGCCATACTCAAGTTCCCGGCGTTGGAAGCGTTCCGGCTGTCGCTTCCGGTCTATCTGCATAACAAGCTGAACTGGGGTTGTGTAAATACGCTTATCTGCACGATCGTGATGTTCGCTGTCAGTCATTACAGCAAGTATACCGACGAGGACAAGGCCAAGGCCGCCTATGTGCGGAAGTCCCGCGATGTGATGCCGATGTCGTCGGAGCAGACGGTTAAGTATCGCTTGTTCACCGGTGGCCTGTTGGTTCTTTGGGTTGCGGTTATGCTGTTCTTTTCGCCGCTTGGGATTGCCCGGCCGTCAGCTGATACGAGTACTGCCGACCAGATACCGGTTATTGAAAGCGTCCAGGCAGACTGACGATCCATAGCCATAATGTGTTGCGGCGATGCGATACCGGGCAAAACCGTGGTTCTGTCTGCCTGGGGTTCGTAACCGTCGCAGGCATAGGTAATTATACGGACACGGTTTTGTGTTGGGCTGTTCAGTGCATTCTGTAAGTGTCTTGTTGCATTGTGTCGCGTCGCGTATGCGTATGCGCAAAGGCTCTATCTTTCCCATCTTCGCTATATTAACAAGCTGCTTCGGCTTTCAAACATTTCCTGCCAGTCGTAGAGATGCTGTTTTTTTTTAAAATATAAAAAAAATTGCTTGACTCTGACCGGCGTCTACTTAAGAATATTTAACAATCAGTTTTATCGGGGGCTGTGAGGCCCATAGAACAGACGTTAACGTTAGTGGGATTTATTAATTGGAAAGGGGTTCTCATGAGGCAAAAGGATTTTGTGACAGGAGTGCTGGCAGTTGTGTTGGTATTGGCTGGGATGGCGGGTATGTGCCAGGCGGCTGAAGGTGATGTCGATGTTGATGTAACATGGGTGAGCAAGTACATCTGGCGTGGTTTCGATCTGCTGGATGACAAGGCAGCGACTCAGCCCAGCGTGAGCTATGACCTTGGCAACGGTTTCAGTGCCGGCATCTGGGGATCGATCCCCGGTGCGAGCGGTTCAAGAACCACCAGTACGGTCAATGCTGAGGAGTGGAATTACATATTAAGCTACAGCAACAGTGTTTACGAAGGTATGGACTGCAAGATGGACTATGCACTTAGCTGGATCTACTATGAGTTCCCGGACCAGCCGGACAATGCCGCTGACGCCCAGGAATTCAACCTGGCGATGTCGTGGCCGGATATCTGCCCGTTTGGCACCGTTCCCAGCTACACTATCGTCAAGATGTGGCCGGCAGAGGGTGGAGGGGCATCTCGAGAGATGGGCGGCTTTATTCACGTCGTTGGATTAGGCTATGATTTCTCAGTTCCCGGCTTTACGGCGGGCACTCCGGAACAGACGATCAGCTTTGCCTGCAACGCCACATACAACGATGGTACGGGTCTCGGCAACGGCTCAGTGGACCATGACTGGTCTCACATTCTGTGGGGTCTTTCAACGGACTTCGAATGCGGCAGCGGAACGCTGACTCCCGGCATTTTCTACCAGACGTCGATGGACGATTCGGTCAATACGGAAGACGAATTCTGGACGGGAATCTCTTACAGCACGAGCTTCTAACGAGCTGGAATGGAAACAAATAAAAGGGCCGGCGCTGAGCCGGCCCTTTTTTTGTGCTTTTGACATGATCGGTGCATTTTTTGTTGGTTTGTGTATAATATGACGGTTGTCGGGCGATTGTTGTGCCTGATATCGGTATTGTTGGACCTTAAGGCAGATTATGAGCAAGTTTCGACGCTTTCAAATGTGGGCGGCAATGGTGCTGATAGTGCTGTTGATGGGCCTGTCGGTCTTCAGTGCGTTTTACGGCACACAAAGATCGCAGGATTTCTTCAACTCGCTGCCGCTGACGGTTTACTGGAGCCTGTTCGGTGTGGTCCTTGTCATCG
>DAOVVQ010000038.1 GCA_030637065.1 Planctomycetota bacterium | reverse complement strand
ACCCGGCTGAATTCTGTCGAGGAAGCTGCCCTGAAGACGCGGGCTGTGAGCATGCAGAATTGGGACCGGATCGAAATTCACTACAGCCGGACCGATTCGGGCGATATCAGTCAGTTGGCCGAGCTGCACGGGCTTAGCCGAAGCGGGGATATCAACTACCATTTCGTGATCTGTAACGGTTCCGGCGGTAAGGACGGGCTCATCGAGGCCGCTGAGAAGTGGCAGATGCAGCGGCCCTGCCTGACCGAGGGCAACTGGTACGGCAGCCGGCAGACCATCCGTATCTGCGTGGTAGGCGATGGGTTCGAGCGAGCCCCTACGGACAGCCAGATCAAGCGGACGGCGGGACTTGTGGACCTGCTCAGTAGGGAATTTGAAGTGTCACCCAGCCAGATCAGCTACCCCAGCGGCTGGCAGTTGTAAACGTCCATCTAATCTGCAATTCCAGGAACACATACAAGCCAAACTGCTGCGCGCAGCCTGTAGGATGGGTAACTTGTTACCCATGCGGTTCTGTAAGGCCATCCGTGCAGCATGGGTAACAAAGTTACCCATCCTACGCGCTGCGCGTTGCGACAGCATGTTTCACAAATCATACAAGGGCAATCTTCATGGGTGGTCCCGGCGAGCCGGGATTTGGCGAAGGCAAACCGATGGTGGGTGCCCGTGTGCATTCGCCCATCGGTCTGCTGCGCAGACGCGCTGCCACCCGTCGATATGCATCGGGAGCGTCCTTGCTGCGAACGGCAGCAGTGACGGATTTGGTGTTTCGGCGCGCAAAAAAACGGCTGCCACTTGTTTCGGCGGCAGCCGTTATTCTTGTTTTTTGTTCTATGCCAGGTCGGACGGTGAGATGTTTTCGCCGTGTTTTTGTTTTGCTTCGTTTAGCCTGGTGCGAATTCTGGCAAATGTGTCGTAGACTATTTGCGGGGCGTCGTCGACTTTTGCGCGGTAGATCTGCTCGACCCTGTCTATCTTGGCCAGGAGGTTCGGCACGCGAACGGTGAACTGCTTTTCGTATTGTTCTTTGGTGTAGTCCTGGTCTAATTTGTCCTTGAAGAGCTTGGCCAGGTCCTCGTAGAGCGGGATAAACCCGGTGGGCGTCTTTATCGCTTCGACGTCTCCGTTTACCCTCAGTTCGGCCCAGAGTATCCAGACGACCTTATCGAGCATGCCGTTTAGGTAGTTTCCGTCGGCGTTTTTGAGGAAGTAGTTTACCGAGAAGATCGACGGCGGGTTGTCAACGCCGTCTGCGAAGTCGAGGTTATTCTGGATGTACTGGCCTAAGGGGACCGATACGAAGTCCATATTGGACATGATGTTGAATGTTCGCACGCCCTCTTTGCCTAAAGTCGCAGCCGTCGTCTCCGATTCGAGCGAGGCTCCCTTGGCGATGATACCCTCGGTCCAGTCGAATGCCTGCTCGACCGGTGCGAGCGTGTCGCTGTCGCGTCCGCCGTATACGATCGCTCCGATGGGGACGCCCTTTGGGTCGTCGGCCCGCTCGTCCTTGTTCGAAAGGGCCGCGATCTTGAGGGTGTAGCGTGCGTTCTTGTGCGACGGGGAGATATCGTTGCCGTTGTCGTCGGTTTTGCCCTTGTGCCATTTGCCGGAGTAGTTCGTACCGGTCTCGGGGATATCCTGGCCCATTCCGAGCCAACTGGGCTTAAGGTCGTCGCTGATGAGGACGTTGCCAAAGATCACCTCGCCGGGCTTGGTGAGGGCTTCGTGGATTACCGGGTCGTCATCGGGATTTACGTCCCGGATGATCCCGAAGATTCCCGATTCGACGTTGACGCATCGCATCTGGCCGTCTTTTTTGCGCAGGTATGCGATGTCGTCGCCGACAATGGTCTGTCCTGGCAGCATTGACGTCGATGTCTTTCCGCAGGCCGAGGGGAATGCACCTGTGAAGTAGGTTATCCTGCCGCCGGGTCCGTGGGCTCCCATAACGAACATGTGCTCTGCGAGCCAGCCCTCTCCGGAGGCCTTGTTGATCGCCAGCCTCAGTGCGAGCTTTTTCAGGCCGACGGTATTGCCGGCGTACTGGGTATTAGTCGAGTAGACGAGGTTCTCGTCGAGGTCCATGTAGATGCGGCGTTTGTCGGTATCGGCACTTACGCCGTTTTCGAGGCGGCCTTCGGTGTGGATGAACTTGAAGAAATCGCCTGCTTCGCCGACCTTCTTGAACTGTTCGTATCCGGGTCGATACAGCATCGACTCGCTGTGACCGACGTAGGGCGAATCGGTGACCTGGACGCATGAGATCGAGAAGTCCGAGTCGGTCGGTCCCAAGCAGAAGAAGGCGACGAGCATCGTTTTTCCGACCATCGAGTTCTTCAGGAACGAGCGGACCTCTTCGGTTGCCGCGTCCTTATCGGTGGAATTGAGGCTTGCTCCGAGGCTTGCTCCTTTGGCGAGGAGGTATTTTGTGTTGGCCTTGTCGCGTGCCTGATCGCCAAATCCGTCGAAATGGTAGGTGTGCCCCTCCATCGCCAGGGGCACCTCGCCTCCGCCGTTTTTGGCCAGGTTACGCATATGTTCCATATCCTCGGCTGAATCGGTGAAAACGTACACCGAATCCGGGTTGGTCAGCTCGATGGCATTTGCAACAAAAGCGTGCATTTTTGGGCTGCCAACGGCCATAATCTTGTCGAGGTGTTCAGAGGTCAGTTTGTTTTCTAATACTTTGTTCATGTTGTCCACTATTTCCTTTCATTAAGGGTTCATAAAAATTAAATTACGCTAAGCCCTGTAATTCTACTTGAAACAGTGGGACGCGTCAAATCTTATATTTGGTGGTTGTTGAAGTTTATTGGGGCGGAATATTGTATCCTGTGTTTATAAGCTCTAAGCTCTAAATCCTAAACAATATCTAAAGTTTAATGACCAAAGGCTCAAAACGGCGGTGGCGATGCCACCGATAGGGGTTCTTGATTTCTGTCTCGAATCGAATTTGGGATGTCAGCCGCGACAATAGGCTTAAAAGTGGTTTCTGGGGGCTTGCGGGCTAAAAAAGTGGGAAAAGGGGCCGAAGACAATCTGCCCCTTTTCCCGGAGGAGGAGGAAATTCTTTAGACCTATACGTTTGTGCTGGTGTACGGTTCGTATTGGATTGTAATGATTGGGATGTGGCTGTAGTGGGCATAGAAGGGGCTTGTTTGGGAGGTGTCTGGAGGGCGAATAAAAAAGGCAGTTACCGGTCAATTCGTTTGATTTTTGGTATGAAATTGTGTATAATATAGTCTTTGCGGGAGCGGTATGTCTTTGCGCAGGTGTTATTGAGGCGGGAATGAGATGCGTTTGAGTCGGTGGGCATGTTTTGTTTCGGTGGTCGTGTTGTTATGCACGGCTGGGCCTGTGTGCGCGGTGATCACTAACGGCGGCTTCGAGGAATTTGCGGTCGGGGCCGAATTCAACACGCCTTTGAACTGGGAAACCTTCAATTATTGCGCGGTTGACGCCAATTTTATCCCTCAGCCGGATTTTTCGGAATACATGGAGAATTGGAAGATCGATGTAGAAGCCGGGCTCTATCCGTGTGAAGGAGACAATCATATCATCCTTAGTACGGGCGATTTAGAGCCAGAATGGGAGATATTAAGGGCCGAGCTTTCGCAACGAATCCAGATCAGCGCCGGAGATAAGATAAGCGGGTCTTACTTTTTTGGCACGTTCGATTATCTCCGGGGGTATAACGATTTTGCCGAGATCAAGATAGTGTCAGTTGCAGACCCGAACCTGGAAACATCACTTCTGGACGTTACTCTCGATGTCGCGACGATTGGCAATCAGAGTTCAACGGATGGTTGGCAGGATTTCGAGTACATCTTCGACGAATCGGAAGTGGGATCGTTCGATTTAACCTTTTGCGTCGAGGACAGCGGTGATGAAATTTACAACACATATCTTTTAGTTGATGCGATCTCGATCTGCCATGTGCCGGATTATGGCGATTTTAACCAGGACTGCGAGGTCGACCTTACGGACTTTTCGATGCTGTCGGGCGGCTGGATGCTCGAGTGCGTCGATCTGGACACTATATCGGACCCGAATGATTACCCCGATCCGAACGATTGCATACTAACCATGATATTTGACGCCGACGGCAGTTTGCAGGTCGATGTAAATGACGTTAGCCTGATGAGCGGTTGCTGGTTGGAAGGCCGGTAGCGTCCCGGCTTGCCCTCGCCGGCAGAATTGCGGGTTTGACATTTGTTGCGGCGGTTGGGCTGCGAAACCATCTATTTTATGCCTTGTTTTTCTAAGGAAAAACTTCCCCCTAAAACAGGATAAGCCTGATTGATATAGATCGGTTTTTGTGTAGACTTTCTATTGTGTGAAGGATGGGTATGCGGAGGTCAATAGATTTTTGGCGGAGACGAAAGCGGAGCATTAGTGAGTAATTCAGGTGTAAAACGATATTAGCAGGAAAAGCGAATTGGCGGTTGCGATGACAAAGCCGCCGGCAAGTGCAATTATGTTGCCAGGGCGTTTGAGCGGGCGCTGGCACTGGTTGATAAGTTAAAAGACGAAAGCACTACAAAGCAATTGTAAAAGTGCTATTTCATCACCCTCCTCCGAAACCAGATTCCGATTTGTATTGGAATCTGGTTTTTTTTATGATCGAACTATATTTCCCGGAGGAAAGCCGTGTAGATAGTCATGCGTGGCGATGCCTGGCTTTGTCATGATCGTCGGCGATGCGTTACCGATCTCGATCAGGATCTGACAGCGACCGGTGCTCCGTCGACGGGCTTAGCGGGCAGCAAGACGGTAAAGGTAGTTCCCTTGCCCTCGGCTGTTTCGATCTCGATGCGTCCGCCGTGCTGATCGAATATCTGCTTGGCGATAGGCATCCCGAGTCCGGTTCCGAATTTGTTCTTTCCCGACTCGAATGGTGTGAAGATCTTATCCTTCATATTCTCGGTGATGCCGGGGCCGTTGTCGGAGATACTGAGTGCAATTTCCTGCTCTTCGACCAGATATCTGGTTTCGACGCTGACGACACCGGTGCTTTCGTCGACGATGTCAATTGCGTTGAGGATGAGATTCAGCGCCATCTCGTGTATCCGTTCGCTGTCAAGTTCGATGGTCGGAATTTTCTGATCTATTCGGATATTGAGCTTGGATTTTTTCTCTTTCAGTTGAGATTTCAGCGATTCGATCGCGCCCTGTATGACGCGGTTGAAGTCGCATGGTCCCAGTTCGAGATGTCTTTCCTTACTGTAGTCGAGCATTTCGAGGGTGTATTTTTGCATTCTTTCCAGGTTTGGTTTGAGGATGTCCCAGCTTCTCTTTACGCGGTGGATCTCGTTTGTTCTGAGGCCGAAATCGACCACTTCTGCGGCTCCTCCGATCATCTGGAGTATATTCTTTACGGAATGAGACAACTGCAATGTGGCTCTGCCGGTGGCTGCGAGCCTTTTGTCATCCTGGTTTTCTTTTTTCAGATTCATGTTCGTAACAGCTAAGGCCACGGCGATCGCGGCGACTTCGAGCAATTCAAGCTGTTCGCTGTCCCATTGACATGCATTTGTGCTGTCGACGTAGATCGTGCCGAGAGTCGAGTCGGCTGTGGCGATCGCGACACAAACGGCGGTCTTGATATTGAATCGCTGGAAATTGGGGTCGGAGGGGAATTGCGTGCTCTCCATGGCGTCGGTGACGACAGTGCCGCATCCGCTTTGCAATACCTTGTCTGTCAGGGCATTACTTGCGGTGATCAGCGGATCGTCCTGGCCGTCGCGATATATACTGGCGACATTGGAAAGCTGGCCGTCTTTGTCTTTGAGCATGATGTAGCCGTGGTCGCCTCCGAGGTTTCCGACGATCGAGCCGATAACCTCTGCGAGGACGGTTTCGGTGTTCTCATCGGTCAGTTCAGTTTTGCCTATTGTTTTCAGTGAAGCGAATATGGATGTTGTATCGCCATTGCGGGTTTCATTCGCTACCGAAACTGAGATATTGCCAGCAGTCTCCGACATTTTTTTACACCCTTACTTAACAAATCCGTCAAATCATTCCATTTTCAGCGTCTCTATGCAGTCCACAGGCAGAGAGTGCCGCATTTGATTATCGAGTCTTTGGCGGGGCTACTTAAGGTGAATTTGCGTTTTTTGGAGGATAGGGCTGTAGCGACTGACATACGATGCCGGTAAGCCGATGGCGTAAAAGGCAAATATTTTCGTGGTCCGATAAGGTGGTCCGATAAATTCGCGGTTACAAAGGCCGATGCACCGCATTGTTCGCCGGTGCCTTCGTAAAAGCAGGGAGAAAGCAGTGGGTGGGGTTTGCTTGTTAAGTCGCCGTTTGTCATTGTCGATATCGTTTCAGATAGTGCGAGGACTGTGCGCTTAATTTTTGCAAGAAAGAACCGGGCGATATGAAGAAAGATGATCCTATAATTGCCGCTATTCTTGCCGAGAATATTCTCGATGAGACTGTGGTAAAGGAGCTTGTCAGCACCCAGGCTGCGTCCGGCCAGAGTTTCATAAGCATTATCAAGAGCAAGAATCTCGTTGACAAGAACCAGCTTACGAAACTGACAGCGGTGGGCAACAGTATCGAATTTATCACTCTTTCTCCCGATATGATAGACTCGGTTGCCGCCAGGCTCGTATCGTTCGAGCTTGCCCGCCAGCATGATCTCATTCCCGTCCGTATCGAAAAGGACAGTCTTTATGTGGCGATGAGTTCGCCGATGAACCTGTCTGTCCGGGACCAGATAACCACGAAGACCGGTTACAAGGTTATTCCCTTAGCGGCGACGACTGAGGCGATTGGGCAGGCGATCGCGTATCACTTCAATGTCGAAAGCGTGACGAAGCAGGATATTGTCGCGATGAGGTTGAAGGATTCGGCTGGCGGCGATGCGAAAGGCAAGAAGGGCAAGTCCAGGTCCGCCAAGGTTGCCGATGCTCCTATAGTTCGTCTGGTCGATTCGATCATAACCGGCGGTGTCGACGCCCGCGCCAGCGATATACACATCGAGCCTCAGGAGCCCGACATGAAGGTGCGATATCGGGTCGACGGTATCCTGATCGAGGCGCTCGATGTTCCCTCGTCGGCCCAGCGGGAGGTTATCAGCCATATCAAGATCCTTGCGGACATGGATATTTCGGAGCGAAGGACTCCGCAGGACGGTCATATAGGCATTGAGTACAATAACAAGGAATACGACCTTCGTGTATCGTCGCTGCCGGCTACTGGTGGCGAGAAGATAGTCATTCGCATACTGGACGCCACAGCCGGCCTCGAGACGCTCGACAATATTGTCAGTTCGCAGGCCGACTACGAGGAATTCCAGTCACTTATAGGCAACCCTTACGGCATGGTCCTGCTGACCGGTCCTACCGGCAGTGGAAAGACGACAACGCTGTATTCCATGATCCAGTATCTCAACACCCCGGACAGGAATATCGTAACCGTCGAAGATCCTGTGGAATACCGCTTGAGCGGGATAACGCAGGTGCAGGTAAAGGATGAGGTCGGGATGACGTTTGCCTCTGGTCTTAGAAGTATTCTCAGGCAGGACCCGGATATCATTCTGATCGGCGAGATTCGCGATCTTGAGACGGCTGAGATGGCTATCAGCGCCGCCCAGACGGGCCACCTGGTTTTGAGCACGCTGCATACAAACAACGCGGCGGGGGCGATATCGCGGCTTGTCAACCTGGGTGTTTCCCCGTTCCAGGCGGCATCGGCACTTCTTGGGGTCATTGCGCAAAGGCTGGTCAGAACGATTTGTCCGAAATGTAAAGAATCCTACAAGCCATCGAAAGAAGAGGTCGTCTCCCTGTTCGGCAGCAAAGATGCGGCGAAGAAAGCGATGGGCGGAAAAGTTATGCTTTATAAAGGCAGCGGTTGCGATGCCTGTCGTCAAACCGGATATCGTGGCAGAAGAGGGCTTTATGAGATACTAAACGTTGTCCCGGAGGTAAGGGCTCTGGTGGTCGACAGTGCTTCGGACGACCAGGTCAAGGCATGTGCGATAGCCCATCAGATGAAGACGCTGAAGATGCAGGGTGTCGAACAGGTTTTGGAAGGCAATACGACGGCAGAAGAACTGTTCCGTGTTATTGATATGAGGGAAGACTGATGGCTGTTTTCGAATATGTAGCAAAAGATTCCACCGGCAACGAGTTTTCCGGGGTTTATACGGATATCGACAGTAAGAAGTCGCTCCAGCAGGAGCTGGCCAAGATGGGTTACAGTCTTGTCAAGGCCCATCGTGAAAAGGGCGGCTCTGGCAAAAAGGGCGGCAAGATCAAGCAGACTGAGGTGGTTTCTTTTGCCTATGAGTTTGCGGGGATGTATGCAGCCGGTCTTTCGATCATCAGGTGCCTGGAGACGTTCGAGGCGCAGGTCGAAAATGCCGCTTTTAAGGCGGTCATCTCGGATATCAAACAGCATGTCGAGACGGGATCGAGTCTTCGTGACGCCTTTGACAGGCATCGCTCGGTTTTCTCGGATTTCTTCGTAGGGATGGTAGAAGCGGGGGAAGCCGGCGGAAAACTTAACGAAACGCTGCACATGGCTGCGGTCTACCTGGAAAGTCAGATGGAATTGAAGAACAAGGTAAAGAGCGCCTTTGCTTATCCCGTGGTCGTTTCCATTATGTGTATGTTTATTATCACCGCGCTCGTGATCTTTGTCATACCGGTCTTTCAGAAGTTGTACGCCCAACTGCATATAACGCTGCCGGGCCCGACCCTGTTGCTTATTTTAGTCAGCGAGATCGTACGGCATTACTGGTGGGCGGTTTTGTCCATAATAGGTGTGTCGGTTTTTGTGGCGCGTACAGCGGTCAAAAATCCGTTTGTAAGGGCGCGGATCGATTCGCTCAAGCTGAATATGCCGGTTTTTGGCAGGCTCAACCGCATGGTAGTGGTCAGTCGTTTTGTTCGGACCTTTGCAATGATGGCGTCGGCGGGTGTATCGGTGGTCGAGGCGATGGAACTTGCCAAGCAGGTGGCCAACAATCAGGTGATGAGTAAGATCATCGGTTCCATTCAGGACGATATATTAACGGGAAGTTCGCTTGCCGAGCCTATGAGCCGCTACGATGTGTTTCCTCCGATGATCGTTCAGCTTGCCGCAGCGGGAGAGGAGGCGGGAATTTTGCCGGAGATGCTGACGAAGGGTGTGGATTTTCTGGACAACCAGATCGACAGGACCGTCAAGTCGCTGCTTATGAAGATAGAGCCGATCCTGTCGGTACTGATGGGAACGATCGTTGGCGGGATATTGTTAGGTGTCTATCTGCCGATGTTTGACTATATGGGCCACGTAAAGTAGTTGCCTGTTAAGAAGTCATTGATTTATAGGACCTGGGCTTGCGGTAAAAAAAAGTGTGTCTGGAGGTGAGAAGTTCGAAAGTGGCGGCATAATATTGCCGATAGGGATATTGACTATTGGAAACTTTATTTAGAGAGGGCTATAGAATGAGTAGAACAATGCAGAAAAAAGGTGTTACATTAATCGAGCTGTTGATCGTGGTTCTGATCCTGGCAGCTCTGAGCGCTATTGCCATTCCGCGTATTTCGCAGAGTGCCCAGAATGCCAGAGCGAACGCCTGTGACACGAACGTCGATGTGATCAACTCAGCCATTGAGATGTACAATGCCGACGTCGGTTCGTATCCGGCGGCTCTGACCGATGTCACCGGCAGCGTCACTTATTTTCCGGATGGCGCTCCCACGTGCCCCTTTTCAACGGCGTATGTGATGAATGCCGACGACAGGGTCACGCCTCACTCTCACTAAGGGTGAGTCTGGGAAAGCCGGTTTACAAACCGGTTTGCTGAAAGTGTAACGGTAAGGATGGTTCGCAGTCAGGCGCTGCGAGCCATCCTTACCGGTTTTTTTCGGGGCCAGGTCATGAGAAATCGAGAAACGGGGCATACGCTTGTCGAGCTGATAATAGTGGTTCTGTTTATCGGCATATTCGCGGCAATTGCGGTTCCACGCATCAATTTTTCGGCTATTACCAGGCAAAAGGCCGAAACTGTTGCCAAAAAGATAGTCACCGATCTTCGCAGGACGCGAAGCCTCGCAATCTCCGATGCAGCCGGCAATACGCAGGGATACGCCATCAGAATGAGTGGCTCATCGCCATATACCCAGTACCGCATAAGAAACCGTGATACAGCGACGGTTGTCGATATCCATGAGATTCCATCGGACATCAATGTGACCGGTGGGGCAACATTTCGGTTTGGTCCGCTGGGAAATCTGGTCGACGGCAGCGATACCACTTTGACTGTTACAGGCGACAGCAGGAGTTTCACGATTACACTGATCCAGGCGACGGGGATGGCAAAATGCGTGCAAAACTGATCAGATTGTTGGCAGGTGCGGGCGGCAGGCGCTCGCGGCGCAGTGGCTTTACGCTGACTGAGGTGGTGGTGGCTTCGTCGCTGCTGATCGTGGCGATGGTGCCGATCCTCAAGGCATTGACCGCCGCACACCTTAATTCCACCAAGATCGAACGCAAGACGCGGTCTCTGACACTGGCCCAGGCCAAACTCGATGACATAAAGGCCAGGGCTATCTATAATTATGCCAGCAATTACAACGAGAGCGATACCGAACTGGAAACCAATTATCTGTGTAACGTAAAGGCCGCCGCCAGCGGCAGTAACCTTAAGCGAATTACGGTTTCGGTCGGCTTTGATACCAGCGGCAACGGGGCGTTAGGCGGTGGAGAAACCCTCGTTGTTCTCGACACACAAGTCGCCAAGAGATGGTAGCTTTACAGGACCTCTTGATCACTCCTTCCATATTGGCAGTTCCCAGGCATCTTTATAAACACACCTGCCGTTCGGCGCAGACTGCTTGATAACTCTTGAGCGGATTGTTTGAAGAAGACAAGATTTGTCTCTAAGCCGGATATCTTATCAGGCCGATACCACCGGATACATCGAGTTCGAGGGCAACAACGGTGACATCTACCGGTTCAGCGTCTCGGCGGGCGGATATGTTCAGTTCGGTGCCATATCCGGTTCTCGGGAGCAGGGCAAATCCAGCTAATGACAAATGCGGCATGGTTATAGGACCTGTTTGGCGCAGGCGTAATTACTCTCATCGATTATTTTCATCGTCCGATAAGAACCGCTTCTGGTCGCTGGATAACGGATACTGTGAGGGGTTTTGGCGGGGTTTTTTGGGGCTAAAGATGACTCAAAAACCGCCAAATTGCAGACCTGAATGTGCCGATAGTTATAGTTGCGTTGATGCGTGCGCTATGTGAAATGAGAGCGGATGTGCCTTTTTATTGAGGTTATGTTCATGGGGAACACGAAGATTAAAACTCGATCAGCTAAAGGCTTGACTTTGCTGGAGATGACGATTGCGATGGCGCTAATTGCCGTTGTGATGGCAGCTATCCTGCCCCAGTTCAGGAATATCCAGAACAGTTGGGACCTGCAGGAAACCAAGGCTGAGATGCTGCAAAACGGCCGGGTGCTCACAGATCATATAAACCGTAACCTTGCACAAGCCGTTCGGGTAACGGCGGTAAGTGATTCGACTGAAACGAACGGCTATATTGAATTTGAAGATAATAATGGAAACAATATGCGATATGCTATTGCCGCCAATAATTTTGTGGAGTTCGGTTTTGTCGGAGACCTTTCCGAATTAGGTGGGCCTGTCAGCAAGTTGCAGTTTACATGTTATGAACTCGATGACCTGGATACACCCACAACAGATATCAGTTCCATCCGCTTCATAAAAATTGAAACTACGCTGAACAATTCGGCTGGACTCGGCCAGGACCAGACCTTCACCGCGTCAGTACACCTTCGTACCAAATGGAGTTATAGCTGGTCTGATCCTATCGGGTGGTGGAAGCTGGATGAGACGTGGGGCTTTATCGCAACAGATAGTAGCGGAAACGGCAAAGACGGTGTTTTAACCGATATGGCCGGTAATGAGTGGACGACCGGTACAGTTGATGGAGCCCTTGAGTTTGACGGAGACAAAGGTCATATCTCCGGGATCGGCAAGTGTCCTACAAGCGATTATACGGTGGCCGGTTGGGTTAAAGACACAGGCCCGGCTACAGGGAGTGGTAAATGGTCGGCGATTTATTCTGCTGAGCAGGAGATATGGTTCGGAGTTGATCGCGGGGCCTCTGCGCGTCTGTGGATTGATGACGGCGGCAATGGCAACGGAGCCTGTACCGCAGCAGGAGCCTGGACCAGGAACGTTTGGCATCATGTAGCTGTCACATGGGATGGATCTGATGCCCACCTTTATATTGACGGGGTTGATATGCCGATTACAGTCTATGGGACGCCACATAACCCGAATCCCAAGGATGGCGTTATTGGTACCTGGTCTATAAAGCCTAAGGAGGAAGTATGGTACGGACCCATCGATGATGTTCGTCTGTACGACCAGGCACTTGCGTCCGAAGAAATCGCCAATCTTGCCGGCAACAAGTATGAGGTATTACCGTAGCCGATGTTGATTGGGTTAAATCGCAGCGTGAAATGAGAGTGGATGTGTCTTTTTTATTGAGGTTATGTTCATGGAGAACACGAAGATTAAAATTCGATCAGCTAAAGGCTTGACTTTGCTGGAGATGACGATTGCGATGGCGCTAATTGCCGTTGTGATGGCAGCTATCCTGCCCCAGTTCAGGAATATCCAGAACAGTTGGGACTTGCAGGAAGCCAAGGCTGAGATGCTGCAAAACGGCAGAGTGCTGACGGATCACATATATAGGAACTTGATAGAAGCCGTTCAGATAACCGCAATAAGTGATCCGGGCGAAACCAACGGCTACATCGAGTACAAAGCAAATGACGGGATAACGTACCGCTATGACATCGGTGCAGACAACTATGTAGAGTTCGGGGAAGTGGGAGATCTTTCGGGTCTGGCCGGGCCGGTCGGCAAATTGCAGTTTACCTGCTACGATGCCTATGATCTGGATACGCCCATAACAGATATAGATGCCATCCGTTGCGTAAAAGTCGAAACCATTGTGACCAATTCCGGCGCACTCGGGCAGGACAAAACCTTCACTGCGGCGGCATACCTTCGCACACACAGCTATTCAGATTCAGGCACCGGAGTCTTAAGTACTGCCATTTCTGTGGAGGGTGGCAGTTCCAGTAACCTTGTTCTTGACATGCCTTCTCCCCGACCTGACGGCGACCTGTACATTGCGCAAATTGCCCAGCAAGGCGGTGGGTCAATCAATGGTCCGGCTGGGTGGACGCAGATCATGAACCGGGAGACACAGGGAAATGTTCGCCTGGCAGTATACTGGAAAATAGGCAGTTCCGAACCGGCAACATACACATGGAGCAGTAACGCAACGCTATACAAGCTTGGCGCAATTTTCCAGATCGGCGGAATAAACGCGGGCAGCCCTATCAACGCGTCAGATGACGATGTCGGTGACAGTCGCAATCCCATTGCACCTTCGGTTACCACATCGGTTGGCAACTGCCTGATCCTCATGATGTATGCTGCGGAGGGTGACGAGCAGGTATCAGGCTATTGGCCATCTGGGACAACCGGGATATTTCAGGGCGATTCCTCTGGTAATGTGGTCGCTGCAGCGGCTTACATATACCAGAATCTGGCGGGCAGCACCGGCGCAGGAGCTTTTAAGATGGCCTCTGCTAAGAAGTGGGTTGGTGCTACTGTCGCGATACCGCTGGTAACTGGTATTCCTTTGTCGCCTTAGAGCCTTAGTTTATGTAGACCGATTTGCCTGTCTTAGTCTCCTTGCTGCCGCTGGCACCTCTTTTTTAACCTTCTCCGAGCGACAGGGTTTGCTTATCGGACCTTTTTTCAGGGATGATATTTTTTTTCGGCCGCATTTCCGACAGTCCTATAAAACAGGGTCAAACCGCCGACCATAAGCCCTTATTGGCCATTTCCAGTGATTTTTTTCTCGTCCGAATTAGACATAACTTCCAGAATCGCCGGTCTGATTATGCCGATGGTTATGAATGTGATGAAGTATATACGGTCTCAATATGTGTGCCTTTTCAGGGATGTCTTGCTCATGCGAGAGACAAAACATAAAACCAGATCAGCCGCAGGGTTGACCATGCTTGAGATGGTCATAGCTATGGCGATCATAGCTGTGGTCTTTTCTGCGGTACTGCCGCAGTTCAGGAACATCACCAACAGTTGGACGTTGAAAAAGGCCAGTGCCGAGATGCTCCAGAATGGCCGGATATTTACCGATCATATCCGGTTCGGCCTGAGCAGGGCGGTAAAGATCATCGCGGTCAGCGCCCCAGCCGACTCAGCCGGTTTCATTGAGTTCGCCGCTGGCGATGGAAATACGTACAGATATGACATCTCAGCCGGCGGATATGTTCAGTACGGCCAGGTCGGCGATCTCGCGGATTTGGCGGGGCCGGTAAGTCGCTTGCAGTTTTCGTGCTATTCGCTGGACGATCTGGATACGGCGATAACGGATGTTAAGCTGGTCCGCTTTGTGAAGGTGACGACGACGATGGCCAATGCGGGATCGATGGGCGGCGACAAGACATTCACGGCTCAGGCGCATTTGCGTACGAATGCCTTTGCCGATCCGGTTGAGTTTGGCAATCTCGCGGTGGGGCCTATGGAGGAAAGACGGTTTTCGGATACGATGATCGCCACCCGGGTTGACTTGCCGCAGGCGATTACCCTGACGGGGATAAAGGCCTACATCAAGGACCCGCCTCCGAAGGATGTTCGTTATGCGGTTTATGCGGATAATGGCAATAAGCCCGGCTCCCTGATCGTCGAGACATCCGCCTTTCCCGGAGGGGCAAACATGTTCCATTGGCGTCAGGAATCTCTGCCGCCGACATCGCTGAATGCCGGTACGTACTGGTTGGCGTTGTGTTTTGAGCACGACAATATGTTTTACAAATTTGACACGCCCGGCAGGAGCTATATGGCTGCTGGGGCGGCGACGACTAACGGATATCCGGCGACGTGGCCGGTGGTGAGCAGTTTTGCGGGCTATGCGATCAATATCGTCGGGATAGCCGACTCTACCTGTGTAATGCCGTAGAGGACTGGAATAAATAGAGATGAAGTCAATGAAAAAAGGCTCAGTGATACTTTTAGCGGTTTTTGCGATAGCTCTTTTGAGCACGCTGGTGGTGGGCATTTTGCAGATGAACACCGAGGAGATCCAGCTTATGCAGAATCAGGTCAACGCAGCGCAGTCTTTAGCGATTGCCGAGGCCGGTGTTAACGATGCGTTCGCCGAGCTTCGGCAGGATTCGAGCTGGACGACGGGATTTGCGAGTAAGGTTTTTGGCGGCGGGTCGTATTCGGTAGCGGTTTCCAACAGCCTGCCGAACCTGACGGTGGAGTCGACGGCGACTTCGGCCCAGGGTTTTGTATCGAGGGTGGCAGCGGATATTACAGTGGGGACTACGAGTCCCTATGTGATCCGGGTTGACAATTTGAGGGTCAATGAATGAGATTTGGGTCTAAGACATCATTGGGCATCGATATTTTTGATGGCCATATACACGTTGCTTTGTTGTCATCGGGCAAGAGCGGTGTTCAGCTTGTAAAATCGGTTCAGGCCGAGCTTGACGAAGGGGTAATGGAGTCGGGCAATATAAAGGATCCGGCATCTCTCGGCAGAGCGATAAAAAAGGTCCTGAAAGTCAACGGCATTCGCAATCGCAAGGCGGTTGTCTCGTTGGCCGCCAAACCGGTACTTTGCCAGATCGTCGATCTGCCGGAGGATATGCCCGGCAATCTCAGCCAGTTCGTTCGTGCGGAGATCAAGCACAGCCCCGTATTCAGCGGTAAGGAGCCGTATTACGAGTTTTGCGGTATGGGCGCCGGCGGCGCTGCGGGTGTCGAGCGATTGTTTGTTGTGGCGACCGACCATGAAAAGGTCAATAACCTGCTCAAGGCGATGGGCCTTGCGGGTGTCGAGCCTGTGGCGGTTGAGTTGCCTGTGATGGCGGCAATTCGTGCGTTGCACGCGGAGAAGATATCCGATCGATATGATGCCGACGCTCTGGTTGGTCATATCCATGGTACGGTCCTGACAATGTGTATGTTCAGAAAGGGTGAACTGGACTTTATTCGTAGTGTGGACCTGGGCGACAAGGCCGACGATGCCAACGGATTCTGCGATCGCTGTGCCGAGGAACTTGGTGCTGTTATCCAGTTTTACGATGTGGAAGTCGATGACGTTGCCGCCAATAAGCGTGAGATCACGGTTCTGGTGGATTCTCTGATCGTTTCTGCGGAAGATATGGAATTTTCATTGCAAAAGGCATTTGGCGGACTTGCAAGTGTGTGCTCGGGTTCGGATGTGTACTCGATAACGCCGGTAGTGGAAAATGAAGCCATCGCCGCCGCTCCGATCACGGCTGTGGGGCTTGCGATGAGACAGTTGGGTGTTGCCGGTCTGAAAGTAAGCATTGACCTGATCCCGCCGGAGGCCGAGGAAACCAAAGCTACAAAGAAGTTCGTTTTGATAACAGCCAATCTTGCCGCAGTCGTGCTGCTGTTTATGATAGTCGCCGGCGGTGTGGTCCGGGCTCAACTGGTCAAGACCCAGGCTGCGATGGAAGAAAGAAAGAAAAACACCACAGAAGGTGAGGGCATCGAACATCTCCTCAAGCAGCAGTACACGATGAACTCCCAGATCACACATCTCAAGGAGAAAAGAGCCAGCGTCGCCGGGGTTTTCGAGGATGACAATATCAGCCTGTGGGCCGGAATATTGGATGAGATTCGGCAGGTAACGCCGAAGACGCTTTACATCACGAGATTGGCTTTTGCCGATGGTTCAAAGATCCTGATCGAGGGCAATGCCCTTTCCTTCAAATCGATCCACATTTTTGGCGAGTTGTTGGGGCAGGCGAAGTTCATGGAGTCCGCGAGAGTCATCGAAACAAACAAAAACTACGATGTCGAAGGTCTTGTGGCCTATTCGATCGAGTGTATCCTGGCTGACAGGAAGGGGGCGACGGTTAATGCCGAATGACAAGATCACCAACATCAGCCCGACTTCGAGGGTGCTTTTGGCGTCAACGGTTATTCTGATCGTGGGCTTCGGGATGTACAACTGGACGGTTTCTCCGCAAACCAGCTATCTCAATGCCGCCCGGTTGTATGAAAACATGGTGGCCAATGCCGGCGATAAGACGACTATGATCAAAGGGCAAATGGAAACCAAAGCCGGCCTTATAATGACGTTGGAGCACGAGATCGCCGAGACCGAGGGCAGCTTTTTTACCTCTGCGTCGGCCAACGAGTTCTTCAGCGACCTGGAACCGATCTCGCTGCAGTGCGATTGCAGCATCGATTCGTTGAATTTCATGTCTGCCGAGCCGGTGGTGGTCGAAGGCAAGGAGAAAGGTTCTTCAAGTGTAAGTTTCAGGCGTGCCTCGATCAGTCTTGTGGGGCGGTATGAAAATATCATAAAGTTTTTCATGAAACTGAGCAGCTATTCTCAGCGGATATCGGTCAATGAGTTGTTCATTGAGTCGACGGGATATAAAACCAACGAACTGGTTTGCCATATAACCATAACTATATATCTGATTGAAGACGAAGGCGAGAATAAGGAGACTATAACCGATGAATAATAATAACCTGAAACTGTTAATTTGCTGCATGATTGTCATTGCAGTGGGTTTTAGCGAGTTCGGATATTCCGCGTCGGCCGCTTCGGCGGCACAGGCTTCGGAACCGGTTGGCAAGGAAGACCCGTTCGAGATGGTGGTTCCAATTGCCGATGCAAAGAAAAGTATAATTCAAAAGCTAATAGGCTCCAACGAGCAGGAAGTGGCGGTGGTGGTGGAGGCGCCCGAGCTGTTCGTAGAGGCAATAATGCTGAAATTCCTGCAGGCGTCCAACCTGGAGCTGGTAGTTACGAGCTTGACCTCGAGCTATGGCGCTGTGTCGACGGATGCCGAGACCAATACCCTGATAATAGTCGACAGCAGGGAAAGACTCGACATGATAGTCGAGCAGATCAGAAAGGCTGACCAGACGCCCAAACAGATATTGATCGATGTGGTTATTGTCGATGTCCAGTTGAATGATGAAACCGAGGTCGGAGTTGACTGGACGGATCTTTTAGGCGATTCGGATTCCGACAACGATATAGGAATTCCCGGAGTTCCTTTGGGAACACATAATAACAGTTTCAGCCAGGGTCTCATCCCGGATTCGCTCGGAGGGGCAACTTTACACATTCTTCGTGACAACATTGGAGTTACCCTGCAGGCCTTACAGCAGATACGTAATGTTGAAATATTAGCAAACCCAAAACTTCTTGTCGTCAGTGGACAGGAAGCGACAATTAAAACTGTCGAGGAAATACCATATGTAGAGCAAAGCCAAACCTCAGCAGGTGGTGATATGACTTCAACGGAGTTTAAGGAAGCCGGTATTACACTGACAGTTAAGGCAATCCTGACTGACGAGGGGAAGATTCTCGTGGCAGTGGATGCAGAGCAGAGTGTAAATCCAGGAGTAACTACTCTACCTAACACTACGGTTCCCGTGGTAGATACAAGATCAGCCAAGACGATCCTTCTTATGGAGCCTCACCAGGTGGTGGTTATGGGCGGCCTCAGGAAGAATGAGACTCGCATTTCCAATGACAAGATACCGTTGCTGGGTGACTTGCCGTTACTGGGCTTTCTTT
>DAOVVQ010000197.1 GCA_030637065.1 Planctomycetota bacterium | reverse complement strand
GTTTCTCGGGCTGGGAAGAGTCAATCCGGATGACGACAACGAGGGATTCAAGATGCCTGTTCTTGCGATTCGAATGAGTTCGTTCCGCAACGGTGTCAGTGAGCTTCACGGCGAAGTTTCGCGCAAGATATGGTGCAACCTGTGGCCCGATGTTCCGGTCGACGAGGTCCCGATCACTTCGATAACCAACGGCATTCACGCCAAGACGTGGCTCAGCAGCGAACTGGATTCCCTTTACGAACGTTACTTAGGGGCGAACTGGTGCGACGAGGCGGTTGACAAGTCGGTCTGGCATAATATCGACCAGGTTCCGGACGAGGAGTTTTGGCGAATTCATCAGCGTTGTAAAGAACGTCTGGTCGGTTTTGCCCGCAAGCGTTTGAAACGTCAGATGGAGCGTCGTGGCGCATGTCATACGGAGCTTCACTGGGCCGATGAGGTGCTCGATCCCGAGGCATTGACGATCGGTTTTGCGCGTCGTTTCGCCAGCTATAAGCGCGGCAATCTGCTCTTGAAAGATGCCGATCGGCTGGTGAAACTTTTGACGGACAGTGAAAGACCCGTTCAGATCATTTTCGCGGGCAAGGCTCATCCGCGCGATAACGAGGGCAAGGATATTATTCGTCAGATCGTTCATTTCGCATCGGAGCATCCTTCGGTTCGGCGTCGGCTTATCTTCCTCGAGGATTACGATATCGATGTCGCA
Organism: Planctomycetota bacterium; assembly: GCA_030637065.1. Taxonomy (GTDB): domain Bacteria; phylum Planctomycetota; class Phycisphaerae; order Sedimentisphaerales; family Anaerohalosphaeraceae; genus DAOVVQ01. The sequence goes on along the minus strand of DAOVVQ010000197.1, from coordinate 6,533 downwards.
CGGTATCTTGTTCAGGGTGTCGATGTGTGGCTGAACAATCCGCGTCGTCCGCTCGAAGCCAGCGGGACGAGCGGGATGAAGGCGGCGATCAACGGCGTATTGAATATGAGTACGTTGGACGGCTGGTGGTGCGAGGGTTACACTCCCGAAGGCGGATGGATAATCGGTGCCGGCGAGGAGTATGACGATCTGGAGTGTCAAAATGTGGTCGAGTCGCAGGCGATCTTCAACCTGCTGGAGAACGAGGTTGTTCCGCTGTTTTATGCCAGGGGCAGGGACCGTCTTCCGCGTAGCTGGATCAGGCGGATGAAAAATACGGTGAAGTGGTGTGCGCCACGCTTTAATACCAGCCGCATGGTTGCCGAGTATACGCGCAGGTTTTATAACCCGGCAGTGGGTCGCTGGCGTTATTTGACGGCGGAGGCGATGGCGCGTGTTCGTGCGCTTTCGATGTGGAAGAACAATGTACGCAGCGCGTGGCAGGACCTGGCGATAGAAGCGGTAGACGTTCAGATCGACGACGGCGGCAAGCTCTCCCGGCTGAATGTCAAACAGCCGCAGCTCGAGGTCGGCTCGCAGCTTAAGGTTACGGCGCATGTGAAACTGGGACGCCTGAGCCACGAAGATATTTCGGTCGAGATATATCACGGCAAAGTCGATTCCTCGGGCGATATCGAGAAGGGCGACATTTCGACGATGGTCTGCGAGACCGACGGTCAGGAAGAAGGCAAAGCCATCTTCATCGGCGCTATACCCTGTAAGGTTTCGGGGCAGCATGGATTTGCTCTGCGGATCCTGCCCAAACATGCGGACCTGACTGAGCCTTATGAGCCGGGTATGATCCTGTGGGAAGCAACGGCGGGCAAGTAATCACAGCCTGCGAATGTTCAGGCGGCAATTGCGGCTTGCGGATGTTCTGACGGTTTCGGTTTGCAAATATTCCGTCGGTGTTATTCGTGCTCTTTGGCGCTGATGAGTTCATACGCCGCTTCGGGTGAGGTGGCATTTTGCAGTTTGGCCTTGAATTCGTCGTCGAGCATCATCCTGCTGATGGTTGCAAGGGCCTGAATATGCGGTCCCGTTCGGTCGCTCGGCGAAGCAAGCAAGGCGACGATGTGTACGGGCTTGGAATCGACACTGTCAAACTCGATGCCTTCCGGACTGATGCCCATTGCCATGACGAGTTCGTTTACCGCGGCACACTTACCGTGGGGGATGGCAATTCCCGAGCCAATGCCGGTGCTTCTTGTCTGTTCGCGGACAAGTACGGCCTCAAGAACGGCGTCTTTGTCGACGAGGAGCCCGCATTCTGCGAGCGTATCGACAAGCTCGGCGATGACGGAATCTTTGTCCGTGCCCTTAAGCGGCGCCTTGACACAAGTGGGTTGAAGAATCTGTGTTAAAATCATTTTGTTTATAGCGACATTACTACTCACGTTTCACATTTTATCGTAAGCGGGCTATTTTACTACAACCGCCAGCAGTATGCAATACGGCTTTTAATTTTTTTTTAAGCAATGCTAATTTGGCGACAAAAAAAACGTGTCACCCCCGGAGTAACCCATTGGCGACACGCCTTGTTCTATATTATCAGGTTTGCGGCTAAACGCCCTGTCCGCTGGCGGTCTGCTATCCGGCAGCGGGCTGGGGTTCGGCGACCTGGATATCCTGTTGGGTAGCATCCTGGACCTGAGCATCCTGGGCCTGGGTATCCTGCGGCTGGGCGGCATCGGACGGTTGGTTGTTGTCTGCGGCTGATTTCTGGGCGGCGGCAGCGGTTTTGGCTTTTGAGGAAGTATCGGCCTTTCTTCTTCGCTTGATCGTCCTGACCGGCACGGTGACTTCGCTTTCGTCAGCCGAGGCGATCCTGACGGCTTCCGCGGCATTGGGGGCGTAGAGGTCCGCTCCGATCTCCTGCCAGAGGTCCTCCGCACGGTCGAAAACACCGCCTGAGAGCATTACCCGCATGTTCGGCGAGGCATTTATGCTCTTTATGCTATCGATCAACTGCCTTGTATTCGGTGCCTGTTTGGCGGCAATTCCGTAGACGAGGAGTATGTCGGGGTGGAAGGAATTGACAAATGCGAGGATATCATCGTTATTGACCTTTCCGCCGAGGAACCTTGCCTCCCAGCCGTCGCTCTCGAAGAGGTCTGTGATCATCTGGGCGCCAAGCTCCTCTTTTTCGTTGTCCGCACTGCAAATTACGACTTTTCTGGCTCGCAGGGCCTTTCTGGGCAGCTTATTCTGCAACTGATCCACGATCGTGCGGTTGATCCTGGTCGCAAACGCCTCCTGAGTGGCGGTGATCTTGTCCTGGGTGTAGAGTTTGTCGACCTCGACCATAATGGGCCAGATCACGTCCATATAGACCTTATTGGCAGGCAGTCCGGTCTGGAGAGTTTCTTCGATTACGCCCCTGCACGCATTTCTGTCGCCCTTGAGCAGTCCGTTGAGATATCTTTCGAGTACATGTTCTGCTGACATAGTAGTGGTTTCCTTAATTCGTATTTAGCCAAAAAATTGCTTTAGTTTTACCTATTTTCCCTTTTAGCCGCTAAAAGTCGCCCTGCCATGTTAATTTAGGCAATTTTGGCAGCCATGTTAATATAGTATCGGGGCTGAGTGAAAAAATTCTTGAGTTAAAATAGGTAAGCACGCAGGCCGCCAATCGCCTTGTCTATTTTATCACAATTCGCTTAAGTCTTTGTCTTTGCAGTAGTTACGTTGCACGGGCTATATAGGGGCTTTTTTAGGACCGGTAATAGTGCGGTCAGTTGGGCGGAGGGCTGGACTGTTTTTTTGGGATTTTTGATTTTTTTTCGCATTATGCGATTTAGTGTTTGGCACATGGGGGTTTCTTAGGTGAAATTGGGGCCTGAAAAGGCCGATAGTCATTAAGACAGTATTGAAAATCGGGCTTGACAAAAAGGGGCTCGGATTATGATCCATTCGATTGGCGTTAAGACAATAGACGGGGTAGCCAACCTTGGGCGTTTTGCGATCTTTGCAACGCGTGCGCACGTGGTATCGCTCAAGAGCTGTTTTTCGCCGAAGAGCTACTCGCTGATCTGGGCCCAGATGAATATTATCGGCGTCCACAGCGTTCCCGTTGTAATGGTGACGGGGGCGTTTGTGGGGATGATATTGGCTCTTCAGGCCTACGGGCAATTGGCGAGCATGGGCCTTGAGGAGCATTTAGGCGTTCTGATCAATATCGCGGTGGTTAAGGAGTTGGGGCCGGTTCTTGCTGCGGTTATGCTTGCCGGTCGTGTCGGCGGGGCCCTGACAGCGGAGCTTGGTACGATGAACGTTACCGAGCAGATAGCCGCGGTAGAGAGCATGGGCACCGATCCCGTGCGGTACCTGGTGACACCACGGCTGGTGGCCTGTCTGCTCCTGACGCCGGTGCTGATTGTCTTTGCCGACCTGCTGGGCATCGCGGGTGGATATTTTGTCAGTGTCATCCAGTTTGGCATCAACAGCCGGGCATATATCGATTTCAGCGCGCAGGGCGTGGAACTTTGGGACCTTGGTACGGGTATAGTAAAGGGGTTCTTTTTTGGCGGGGCGATAGCGATGATAAGCTGCTATAAGGGCTTTACGTGTAAAGAAGGTGCCCAAGGCGTCGGCCAGGCCTGTACGGAGGCGTTTGTGGGCAGTTTTATGACTATTCTTGGATTGAATTATGTTTTCGCGGTTGTGGCCAAGGCGATTTACAGCACGTTTTGGCCGGTTCAGTCGCTGCTGTAGCGAGGTTTTATTGTGATCAAGGCCAGCGTACAACCCAACGATGGATTGATAGTCGTCAGGAATATCGTCAAGAGTTTCGGGCGGCTTCTGGTGCTGGATAATGTCTCGCTTGCGGTCGAAGAGGGCAAGACGACGGTTATCATCGGCCCCAGCGGATGCGGCAAGACGGTCCTTATGAAGCATATGATATCGCTCGTGCGGCCCAACGAAGGTGAGGTTTATTTCAAGGGCGAGAGGATCGACGAGCTAAACGAGCGGCAGCTTGCCAGGATCCGCGTCGAGTACGGGTTCCTGTTCCAGATGGGCGCCCTGTTCGACAGCCTGAGCGTCTATGAGAATATCATCTTTCCTATCCAGCAGCATCACAAGATCACAGACTGGAAGGCGATCGACGAGCTTGTCAAGCAGAAGCTGGCGATGGTCGGGATGGACGGTTTCCAGATGCAGTTTCCCTCGAACCTTTCGGGCGGCCAGCAGAAACGTGTGGCTCTTGCCAGGGCGATCGCGATGGACCCGAATGTGATCATGTACGACGAGCCGACTACGGGGCTGGACCCTATCCGGTCCGATGTGATCAACGAGCTGATCTTAAAGCTCAAGCGCGAGCTTAAGGTTACGAGCATTGTTGTTACGCACGATATGAAGAGTGCGTATAAGATCGCCGACAGGATCGTAATGCTCCACGAGGGCAAGATCATCGCCGACGGCGACGCCGATCACATCCGCAACCACCCGCATCCGGTCGTCGAGCAGTTCATCGAAGGCAAAATAGGCGAGGCAGACCTGGCGGCACTACGCCACGGCGGAACAAAATTCCAAACCCAATACGCCAAAGATGACTTCAAGTAACAGCGGCAGGCAACACACCCCACAAGCCCCGCACCAACACAAAATCCCCGCACTAAAACTTCACATCTTATCGCTTGCTAACCCTCTAAACATAAAGTACACTTCTTTCATGAAATCAAAAACAAAACCCATCATAGCCGTCACCGTTTTAATCATACTCGTTTGCATGTCCATCCGGCCAGTGTTCATAAAGTATCATCTCCGCGGCGTCGACATCTGCTTGCAAAAGATCACCTTGTACAACCGCAACGGCGACCCCCGCCACTCCACCTATAGCGGCAAGTATGAAGCTCATCGTGATGCATTGGTTAGATTGGGTTATCTGGAGCATAAGATTGTTCCGCTTAACCACGTGCAAGTTCCTTCTACCGAATCCCTAGCCCTTTGGCAGGAACTGCGAACCGCCTTCCAGACTGAGTTCTCCATGATGAGCGGCATCACACCGGGCTTCCCTGACGAAATTTTGATCTGGGACCGTCCGGACAACATTACCAGACTGGAAGAGATCATCAATAAACACGATAAGCCTCGCACCAACGCAAAATCCCCGCACTAAAACACTAAATCTTTCTACTTGCTAATTCTCCAAATATAACATACACTTCTCTCATGAGTCCAAAACCCGAAACGCTCCATAAATGGTCCGGTCCGCGAAGAGTAAAACTTGCTCGTTTTCGTGCATATTCCGGGTGTCGTCTCCGAAACGGTCTGATTATGATTGCGTTTACTGCACTCATGTGCCTCATTTTTTATATACTCATAAAGCAGTTGCTTCCAAGCGACATCGACATCAACTGGGAGAAAATCTTCTTATCTGCTTTTGTCTCCATGACCGGTTTCATAGTCCTGTTCTGTTTTATTTTCCCCGCAGCAGAACGATTTTTGCCATGCCGTAACTATCGTATTACCAACAAAGCCGTTTATATTGATGCCCATGCGGTACCATGGCAACGAATAACCGGATTCTGGCATATGCCCCTTGACGATTTCCCTGAAATAACCGCTATAGGCTTTGTCACAAAAGATCGTTTCTATAAGCTTCTCCTTCCTGAAGACGACTCTGCTGATGATATCCTTGATGCCTTTCGCGAGAGGCTCACACTGATTGAAAACCCTGACAGTGTTTTACAGTGCCGTCCTCTTACCGCACCGCAGCACCTCTTCATGTCTGTTGCCACCGTTGTATATACCGCAGCGGTCATTGCGATGGTATATTTTCTGAGACATTTCATTTTTCAAAAGTATGGGTTCTACATCATAATGTTTATTCTGTTCTTCACTCTTTTCTATGGTCCGGGAATACTTGCTTCTATAATTTTCTCAAAAGACAACCCTGACACTCCGGCCCAAAAATTTTATTACCGCAAATGTCGCACTGCATGTAATATTGCTGTAATGCTTCTGCTCATGATATCCGTAGTGATAGCCATAATCATTGACCTTTCCAGGCAGTTCCCCGAATAACTCAGCCTTTTATGCATACTATTGGCGTTAGTTTTGCTACTTTTATTGATAGTTTGGCCTGGTGGGTTGCTTCTACTACGGCTGTTACGTCTTTGTATGCTTCCGGGGCTTCTTCTGCTACTCCTCTTAGCGACGGGCTTTTTATTATTATTCCTTTTGCGGCGAGCGAGTGCATTACGTCGGAGCCTCGCCATTTTTTTGTCGCTGCCCGGCGGCTCATGCTTCTGCCGGCCCCGTGGCACGCTGAGCCCATGGCGATACCGAGGCTCTCTTTGGTTCCCGCGAGGATGTAGGAAGCGGTGCCCATAGTTCCCCCGATGATGACCGGCTGGCCGGCGTCTTTGTATTCCGGCGGCAGCTTTTCATAGCCGGGGCCGAAGGCGCGCGTTGCACCCTTTCGATGCACGAAGAGGCGCCTTGGTTTTCCGTTTATCCGGTGGGTTTCTTCCTTACAGGTATTATGCGAG
>DAOVVQ010000340.1 GCA_030637065.1 Planctomycetota bacterium | reverse complement strand
TCTCCTCGACCGGCATTGGTGCACCCGTTATGGGGTTTCGAAGCCCGCTCGCCTCCGTTGCAATACCCGTTTCGAGAGAATTTATCTCGACGGCGATCATGTGCCGCTGTTGCCACGAGACCTTGGGGACTGCGACCGTTTTTTCCCTCTGCCAGGCACAAAGGATCGCACCTGTATCGTCAGCCTCGTGCGGGAGAGGAAGATAGAGCATGACGACCGTGGCCTGCTGGAACTGGGGCGCATTGATCAGGTTGGCGCACGCCTTCTTGCTCTTGGCGATCCGCTGCTCAGGAGTAAGCTCAAAAAGGGCATTCTTTATTTGACGTCGTAGCTGCGATTTATCCATATTGGTAGCCTTGATATCATCCTTCCGTGGTACCGTCTGCGATTATACATCCTCTTCTAATTGATTTCGTATTTTTTGCAAATATTCCTTCACTATTTTTTCCCGTCCGAGCGTTTTTGGCCTGTAATAATGCTTGCCGAGAGCCTGACCGAGATAATCCTGGACTACGAATCCGGTCTCGCTGTTGTGCGGATATTTGTATCCCTGGCCGTGTCCGAGCTTGTCAGCACCGCGATAATGGCTGTCTCGGAGGTGTTTTGGGACCGGAATCGTCCTTCCCGCCCTCACATCGGCTATCGCCTCCCAGATCGCCTTTGCGCAGGCGTTGGACTTGGGAGCGCAGGCGATATAGATAGCTGCCTGCGACAGGGCGAGCTGGGCTTCGGGCAAACCGACAAATTCGCATATCTGGACCGCGGAGGCCGCCAGAACAGTAGCCATCGGGTCTGCATTGCCCACATCTTCTGCCGCACATACCGCTATCCGGCGGGCGATGAAACGCAGATCCTCACCGCCGGCGATCATCCGACCGAGCCAGTAGACGGTTGCGTCGGGGTCGCTGCCTCGCATACTCTTTTGCAGGGCACTGGCGAGATCATAATGTGTGTCGCCGGTGCCGTCATATTGAATTGATTTCTGCTGGATCGATTCCTTTGCGATGTCGACTGTAAGGTCAATTACCTCGCTGGGGGCCTTTTGCTGACTTAGAACCGCCACTTCGAGGCCGTTTAGGGCGACTCGTCCGTCCCCGTCGCACATCTGGGCAAGAAACGCGATCGCCTTATCGTCGGCTTGGACGTTGAGCTTGCCAAAACCCCGCTCATCGTCGGCCAGGGCCCTCTTCAGGATCCCTGTAATATCATCAGTCGTCAGCGACTCGAAGCTGAACACCGTGCTGCGGCTTATCAGTGGGGAATTCACGGAAAAATAGGGATTCTCTGTCGTCGCCCCGATTAGCGTGATCACCCCGTTTTCCACATCGTCCAGCAGAACATCCTGCTGGGCACGGTTAAACCGGTGGATCTCATCGATAAAGAGCACCGTCCGCTCACCCGATGAGGCCAGGCGACCGGTCGCAGTCTCGATCACAAGACGGATATCCTTGACGGAAGCGGCTGGTGCGCTGATATAGTGGAATTTTGACCTGGTCTGATTGGCGATCACCCACGCCAGCGAGGTCTTGCCCGTGCCCGGAGGACCGTAAAGGATCACGCTGGTAAGGCAATCGGCGTCCAGCATCCGCCGGAGCAGCTTTCCTTCTCCGACAAAATGTTCCTGACCGGCAAACTCGGCAAGGCACTGCGGACGCATCCGAACCGCCAGCGGTGAATTAGCCTGAATACTCACCCGCTCTGCCTCGGCAAACAATGGATTATCACGAGCCGCCGCCATAAGGCCCATTATACGCACTTTGGGCGTAATTGCCAATGCCAATAATCGATTATGCGTAACAATCGAATCGGTCTAAATGGAGACGGAAAGGAGCCCAAGTGCCGTTTGAGATGTGATATTTGCCTGAGCGGCGAGAAATGTGACAAACGAACTCGTTGAGCTGGCTGCCAGCAGGCCTACTATCATAAGAGCCGCATCTGTGCGTTCGATGCCCGACTGAACGGCGAGCAGGCTGTCGCTTTCCGCTTCAAGTATTGCCGCGGAGGACTCGAGCGCATCGGCCTTGATCGTCAGGGTGGTGCTGTAGCTATCGACCTCTGCAATGGCGGCATCGATCGCGATCACCGCCCCAGCGGCATCCGTTGTGAGGTCGAGATTGTCAATTTCCAGACCGGAATCCGTTAGATCGTGGGTGTCTATATCGATCACGAAGCTGTTGCCGATATCGACTACGACCGTGGCATTGTCGGCTGTTAGCAAATGCGTCTCGCCAACCGCACCGTCGGCAATTGCGTCGATGTCATCGACAAGATACTCCAGATCGAGTTGCATCACCGCAACCTGGGCTGCGGTATAATCTCCGCTGGCCGCATCCTCGGCCAACTGTTTCATGGTACTGAGCTTATCGCTGATCGAGCTGACGTAGCCCTGGTTGGTCTGCACTAATGACACGCCCTCGCTGACGTTGTCGGCGTACCCTTTGTTAGTGGCGACTGCGGTGCTGAGAGAGGACTGAGCGGCACTCTTGCCGGTATACTGATCGGCATTGTCAAGCAGAACCCGCGTTACAAGATTATCGACCCGCGCGTACATGCCTGTATAGATGTTGTTTAATACCCCGTCGTAATTATGTATACTATTCAATCTTCTTTCCGCCAAAACCGCATTGATACCCGGATCCCCTGAAAAACAGGGTGCAATCCACTGCCAAGTTTGTTTTTGTTCCAAAAACAACGACCATAGCAAGGGTATCATAGTTTTTCAGAGGTCTAACCCACCTAAAATATAACAAACAAAATTCAAGACCACAAAAATGCGAATTATCGCCGAGTGGTGATCGGTAAATACCGGGTTGCGGAGAGTCTCTGCTGTAATAGTCCGAAAAAACGCCCCTTTTGGCATTTTAAGGTGGATTCGGCGCCTTTGCGTCAATGACAAGACGTATGCGATGCGGCTAAACAGCGTGGGCCAAGGCCCACCCCCTCAGAGTGTTACCCATGTCATCGGTACGTTCTGTAACCTATCTTATCGGTTTGTACCCAGTTCTGCCCCGAAGAGCCTGCCCCGTTCGACAAGCTCAGGGCAAGCTCTGAGCGAAGCCGAACGGGGACTGTTAAGCAGTTCTGCCCCGAAGGGGCTGTTAAGTTCAGCCCAGGGTAAGCGCAGCGCCACCCTGGGTAACGATACCACGCGTCCTTAAGATACCCTGAAAGGGTTATATAAAATCCTCATCAGGACAATGTTCATTATCTGCATGGACCAGCGAACAGCAAGGGCAACACGCTCTTATAGGCAGATAAGATTT
>DAOVVQ010000291.1 GCA_030637065.1 Planctomycetota bacterium | reverse complement strand
TGAAGCTGCTCGCGATGGAATACCGTGGCCCAACACCGCTGAGACGAACCGATAAGCTCGAATGCCTCCGACGGGTCATAGCCGTCGATAAGCGGCTGAAGCGACTTTTCGAGCCATGCCACGCTGTCGGTGTCTTTGCCGCTCCTGGAAACGATCTTGAAATCAGCCGGCACGATCGCAACGTAATCACCCTCGACACATTCAAGCGCTGCGTCGACCTTCTCCTCCGGGCCGGCATTTTGGCTTACCGCAACACCTAAGATATTCGGGACTATCGTATCAAGCCGATCCAGTTCATGCTGCTCAAGTGGAAGATATATCTGATAGGGATAAAAAGTGTGCGACCATATATCCAGAAGGGCCTGCCTGGCAGTCTTGTCAAGATGCGGCGTAAGAAGTATCAGCGACAGATCGCCAACCTTCGGCCACGGCTTCGGCGGCCTGGTACTGCGAATCGTCAGAAGGTTCAAGATATAATCCTTTACATTCTTTCGACGCTGCACGGATATCCGGTCGCAGTCGCCTACCGGAGCGTAATACTCACCCGTAACAAGAGGGACATGCTTGAAATCGGTGTAAAACGACAGCTTCCGCGTCAGGTCCCAGTCGATCAGAACATTGAGCTTCTCATTATAGCCGCCGGCCCGCTCCAGCAGGTCCCTCCGATGCATCACAGCGACGTGCAGGGCATGATTAAACTGAAGCATCACCATCCGGTCAAAATCGCGGCTGACCTCGACATTCTTACTGAGCACCAGCCGCCGACCGTCTTTCATCACCCGGCAGTGGGCCTTATAAAGATCGCTGTAGACAACACCATATTCGTCCTGGCCCTCGATGGCGTTTACCAGCACCTCGATATGCTCCGGATAGAAGATGTCATCGTCGCCGAGGTAACATATATATTTGCCCTTCGCCCGGCTCATCGCCTCGTTGAACGAATACGGCAGGCCGTGATTAACGTCCCTGTCGATAAAAGTCAAACGCCGATCGTCGAATTGACTGACTATATCCCTTACCGGCGTGCCGCCGTCGCGAACAAGCAGGATCTCGAAGTTGCCGTATGTCTGGCGCAGGATACTCTCGAGCGCCTCGCGAACATACATCGGACGATTGTACGTCGATATCAGCACGCTAACCAGCGGACCGCAGGTTTTGCCAAACCTCTCTGCCATTACGCCTTTCCGCACAATTGCACAATATTTTCAATTACAGTCGCTACCGATATTTCACCGCGACTGCCGCCGTCGCCACCGTCGCTGTCGCCGCTATCCGAATCGATAGTGACGTCGTCTTCGCTGCCGTTCTCGCCGGCTGTCGTCAACTGGCTTATCTGCCGAACACAGTCTTTGCCGACGCAAATAATTACTGCCGGCGTCTTAACCGCCCCAGCCAATTGCCCGTACCCATTGTCAACACCGACCAAAAGGTCGCCTTTGCTTATTATCGTCGCCGCCTCACGGGCGGTCACTTTCCCTGTAAGGTCCATGCCATGACCAAAGAACACATCACCTTCGCCTCCGATCTGGAGGATGCTCGCGCTGACCGCGGTTTCCAATGCCTGGCAAAGCTGCCGCCAATTGTCATCGTTCCACATCTCAGCGCCGCTGTCGTGCCCGGCGGCGATCACCACCCTCGGGTGACTGACCGAACCGATCTTAAACCTCTGCATCCGCACATAATCGAAGCTGTTCAAATATAACCGCGGGCACTTATCCGCAAGCGAAACACCAAGCTGCTCTGCAAAGCCGTCGATCAGACCTTCCCAGTCCTGCCCGGCCGCCAGCCCGGCATCAAGCCGGAATCGAACGCCAAAGGATTCATCGTCACCGGACAAAGCAATATTAGCCACCGTGCTTATGCCCGGATGGTTATAGAACAGGTCTTCATGCCCGGCGCGAACCGTAATCTCCGCGTTGTTTCCCGCTTCACTTTTGAAAGATCGAATCGCCGGCTCGGCGCAAAGCGTCGCTCCGATGCCGCCGTCAATTTCTATCAGTACGTTTCCCATACCACAGGCGGCGGGTAGGCCGATACCATCCGGCATCAGCCCTTGCGACTCATTGGCGGCATCACGGTCGCCGTCTATCCCACGAAAGGGACTGGGGGAGCCTCCATCCGCCTGATCTCGTCAGTCGTCGCATTGCGGCTATCGGCAAATTCCGACGCAACCTCGGCTATCTTTCTTCCCCTGACCGAGGCATCGAGCGAGCCGTAACCCAACTGGCTCATATCGGGACCTTTCGGGGCATTGTCAGCTTCCGGACTCCAGGTCTGGCCGTTATTTTGATTAGCCAGCTCGTTGAGTATCTGAGAGGCCTCGAGCGCCTCAGCCGCTATATCGTCCAACGACTTTTGACCGTCATCCTGATTACTGGCCGGCTCTGCGGGCTGCTGATCGGTCGTCTCCGGCATGGTCCACGGGGCCGCTACAAACCTCATCTTTGCAATATCATCGGCCACCGAATCGTTACCAGCCAAAGTGCCCGGACTAACCTCCGTGACATCCGGGCTCATTGGCATAATCGGAACAGCAGTGCTGTTTATTAAACTGTCGTCGCTGAGAGGCTCCATGACCGTCGTCGGCTCGACATTCTGCGCGCGATTCCGGGCGAGAACATCCTTTTCAAGCCTCACAAGGACATCATTGATCGCGCTCATCCGGGATCTTAGCGTGTGGTTTTCTTCGACAATGCTGCGGTATCTTTCGGGCTCATAGGAACTGACAAGGAGCAACTCACAAAAATCCTCCGCCAGATCGAACAAAAATTCCTTATCCATCAGCACCTCGGCGCCGGGGAAATTATGCACCGCAGGCCTTAGCCCGCAGGCCATCCCAGTCAGCACGCCTTCGAGGCCCTGCTCGTTGATCCCGCCCGAAACAACTTAATGCGTATCACGCAGCCAAGCATTCATATTGTTCTGCCTGCCGTCAAAGAACACCACGCTGGAAAGATCGAGCCTTTCAACCGTATGCCTGACGTACTGCTCGGTCGCCTTGTCCGTAAAGTCACCCGCAAAATAAAGCCGGTAATCCGAGTCAAGGTAATGAAGCTTCTGCATGCACTGCACGAGGAACATTGGATTGCTATGGGAATCGATATCCCCGATGCAGGCGATCTTCTTGCCGCACTTCTTTTCCACAAACCCAAGGCCTCTGGTGTCGGCTCCGGGACCGACGGTCACTATCCGGGTACGCTCGGCGATATCGCCAACCCTTTCGATCAAAGCCTCTTCGGCAAACGGATTCGTCGTGATAACCAGCGCATCGACATTATCCCAGTTTACGCGATCGATCGGCCCGCCGCTTATGTCATTGCTGTCGAGCCTTACCACGACCTTGCAGTTTCCGGCAATCGCCAGGGACTCGACCATCGCATCGTCGCACCCGTCAAACCACGAGATATCGCTCCAGTCCATAACCTGACGGATATGCGACGGAGTCTTGTCGATATGAACCTCGGTGTTGAACCGCTTGTCGGCAAACTTAAACAGCTCAGACATGCCCCCGGTTTCACGCCGGCAAAATAATGCCACATTGGCCCGCTTGGAGCGAATAACCTCTGCCATGGGACTCAATATCTCCTGATTCGGCGCCATTTCGAGCGAGCGAAGCAGCATCTCCATAGCATTGCCCAGCGACTCGGCCCACAGGAATAAATTGGCTGTCCGGTTAAGGGTGTCGATGTTGAGTATCTCCAATTTCTCCATATCACCAAAGAGCCTTGCCGCTTCACCGGGCAATTCCTCGGCCAGATAGGCCTCGGTCAGGTTCCAGTAAATCTCAGCAGAGACCTCCGAGCCCGAAAGGCTCTTGGCCTTTTCAAAGTGCTCGATCGCCTGGCTGCCATCGCCCATGCAGAACAATATCGCCCCGATATCGTTCCACGCCTGCACATCCCCGGGCTCGTTGACAAGATGCTGGCGGATGCACTCAAGGGCCTGGTCATGCTGGCCGGCCTCCGCTAATTTTAGACCTCTCTCATAAATCTCTGACTTTGACTCTGCCGTCATTTTTTCGTCTCCTATACTGGACTTTACAGACAATCGGTTTACTTACGCCTTTAGATGCAAATTCCGTGCCCACAACGGCACATGGCCCTTTTTGTTGATTATTTCGCCCCTGACGCCCCCTTCAAGGCTGATTTGTATAAATATCGAACAGACCGATGTCAGCATTTCTCGCCCGTCAGTTATGCTAAACGGCGGCCAGGCTCTGTGATCGCTGGCATTGCTGGTGCTGCTGATGCTGGCGTTGTTGATGCTGCTGACGCTGGGTGGGGCGAGCCCCCTCAAACCCCTTGAATAGCCGGCTTATTCGCTCCAATTGCCCCCCAAGCGAATATCTTTCTTCCACAAACTTCCTGTATTTCGCCGGCTGATACGGACCTGACAACACCAGATCACAGAAATCGTCAGGCGTATTGAACAGAAGCTCTCGCGGATATATCTGTTCGGCACCGGGAAAATTGTGGATCAGCGGCTTTAAACCGTTTGCCATACCCTCTAACATCCCCATCCCCTGGCTTTCAATGACGCTCGTGCAGGCAATATAATGCTTATTCTTGAGCCAGGAACCCACATCTCTCTGCCAGCCGTCAAAGAAAACCGCCCCCTCAAGCCCCAACTGGGCGATCATGTGCTTTACATAC
>DAOVVQ010000179.1 GCA_030637065.1 Planctomycetota bacterium | reverse complement strand
TTACTGAGCTTATCGGCCTGGCCATGGGAATTGGAGCCAAAGACCTTGGCGTCTTCAAACATCTTACAGAAGTTGAAAATTTTCTGAAAGAAAGGGCACTTGTATGATTGTAGCTGATAGAAAACCGCTTGAAGAGATACTCAATTCAATAAAGGATTACAAAAAAATAATGCTGATGGGCTGCGGCGGATGCGTTACCGTTTGCTTTTCCGGCGGCGCAAAGGCCGTCGAGCTGCTCGCCTCGCAGATCACAATGGCAAGGAAGAAGGACGATAGTGAGATCGAGATCGTCCAGTGTACTCCCGAACGCCAGTGCGAATACGAATTCAACGACGCCTTCAAAGATGACCTCGCTTCCGTCGATGCCGTCCTCTCGACGGCCTGCGGCGTGGGCGTACAGGCCATGGCGGTGCAGTTTCCCAAGCTGATCACGCTTCCGGCTCTTAATACGAAGTTCATGGGTTATCCGGTCGAACATGCAGTCTGGGAGGAGAAATGTGCCGGCTGTGGCGACTGCGTTCTTGGCTGGACGGGCGGGCTGTGCCCGATTGCGAGATGCGCAAAGAAGCTGCTCAACGGACCGTGCGGCGGGTCAAGCAATGGCGTCTGCGAGGTCGACAAGGACACCGAGTGCGTCTGGCAGCTCATTTACGACAGGCTGAAGGATCTTGATAAACTGGAAAATCTCACGCAGGTACGAGAGCCCAAGGACTGGAGGACCAGCACCAACGCCGGACAACGCAAAATCAAATTCGAAGAGGCAATGTTATGAAAGCAGCAAGCACGCTCGAAAAAGTTCTCTCAGCCGGACATTTCGCGGTAACCGCCGAACTGGGGCCGCCGCAAAACGCCAACGCCGAGGCGATCAAGAAGAAATCCGCACACTGCCTCGGCAAGGTCGAAGCCGTCAACATCACCGACAACCAGACTGCGATCGTGAGAATGTCCAGCATCGCCGCCGCCGCCCTGGCGCTCTCGCACGGCCTCGAGCCGGTAGTCCAGATGGTCTGCCGCGACCGCAACCGGATCGCAATGCAAAGCGACATACTCGGTGCCGCCGCGCTCGGGTGCAAAAACCTGCTGTGCCTCTCGGGTGACCATCAGATGTTCGGCATCCACCCCGAGGCCGCCAATGTCTACGATCTCGACTCCATCCAGCTAATTGCCATGGTAAAGAAGATGAGAGACGACAAGCAGTTCCTCTCCGGCGACCCGATCAAGGAATTCGAGCCGCGAATATTCATCGGTGCCGTCGAAAATCCGTTCGCCGATCCCTTCGAGTTCCGCGTCGTCCGCCTGGCCAAGAAGGCAGCCGCCGGGGCCGATTTTATTCAGACCCAGTGCATATTCGACATCGATAAATTCGCCCGCTGGATGGAACTTATCGTCAAGCAGGGCCTGCACAAAAAGACGTACATCCTCGCCGGCCTTACCCCCGTCCGTTCGCACAGGGCGCTGATTTACATGAAAAACAACGTTGCGGGAATGAGCATCCCCGATGAGCTCATAGAGAGGATGGAGGCCGCCGAAGACCCCAAGGCCGAAGGCGTCAACATCTGCCTGGAAATGATCGAAAAGGTAAAGCAAATGGAAGGCGTAGCCGGAATTCACCTCATGCCGATCGGCTGGGAGAGCATAACGCCGGTGATTCTCGAACAAGCCGGCCTGCTGCCGCGACCACAGGTCTAACATACAGGGCCGGGACGCGTTATCTGCTAATTCTGGATTCGGCGCCTGCGCGGAAATGACATTTTTGTGCGTCAATGACAAAGTCAGCCACGTAGGATGGGTAACTTGTTACCCATGCGGTTCTGTAGACTTGTCCGGCAGCATGGGTAACAAGTTACCCATCCTACAGATGCAGGACTGTAGGGGCACGAGATTTTTTTCAATTGTGTATTATATTGTATCTGGGTATACTGTCAGTAACGTTTGTCGAATGATTTGAGCAGGTTGTGAGAGTGTAATGAGTAAAGATTCGGTCAAAGATAGTGCTGTGGATATGGAGTTGCTCGGCGAGATACTTTCCGCCTTCGGCCAGGTCGATTCCAACGACCTTATCCCCATCCTCCAGAAGATACAGGATAGCTATGGCTATCTGCCCCGCATCGTCCTGATGGAGTTTAGCAAACGCACCGCGATACCCGCCAGCCGGATATACGGCGTGGCAACCTTTTACGAACAGTTCCACCTCGAACCGCACGGCCGACATACCGTTCGCTGCTGTCGCGGTACGGCCTGCCATGTTAAAGGGGCCGTGGGTATTGCAGAGGCGATCGAAAAATCTCTCGGCATTAAGGATGGAGAGACGAGCAAGGACATGCAGTTCACATTTGAGACGGTGGCGTGCCTGGGAACATGCGCATTGGCGCCGGTGATGATGGTAAACGGAACTTATCACGGTAAGATGACACCGAACCATATCCAAACGATCATTGAGAGCTTAAAATCGTCTCAGGGGGAAGGTTGATGGATAGGTTAAGCAGCACTTCGGATTTTCACGCATGGCATAAACAGCTTATGGCTGAATTGGATAATAATATTCCGCTGGTTATGCTCTGTGGAGGAATAGGCTGCAAGGCCATGGGGTCAGAGGACGTCCATCGTGCCTTCGTACAGGCTATTGACAAGTTGGGACTCGGCGACAAAGTACAACTCAAGCTGACGGGATGCCACGGATTTTGTGAAAAGGGCCCTGTTGTTGTCGTGCTGCCCGATAAGTTTTTCTACCCAGGCGTAAAACCGGAAAATGTCGAAGATATATTGCAGCAAACGGTGATCGGCGGCAAACCCATCGAAGATCTGCAATACATCGACCCGGCAAGCGGTAACAAAATAACATATGAGCAGGATGTGCCTTTTTATGCCGGGCAGCAGCGAAATGTGTTTCGCAATAACGGAAAGATAGATCCGGTCGAGATCGCCGACTATGTTCAGCACGAGGGGTACAGTGCGTTTGTTAAAGTACTGCAGGCCCATTCCCCCGAAGAGGTTGTCAAGATCGTCACCGATTCCGGTCTTCGCGGACGAGGCGGTGGAGGTTTTCCGACTGGATTGAAATGGAATTTCTGCAGGCAAACACCCAGCGACCAAAAGTATTTGATCTGCAATGCCGACGAAGGCGATCCAGGCGCCTTTATGGATCGAAGTATCCTCGAAGGGACCCCGCATGCTGTGTTGGAAGGAATGTTGATCGCAGGCTATGCTATCGGCGCCGAATGTGGTTTTATCTATGTGCGGACCGAGTACCCTCTCGCTGTGAGCAATACAAAAGCTGCCCTTGAATGTGTGCGTCAGAAGGGACTTTTGGGAGAGAATATCCTTGGCAGCGGTTTTTCATTCGAGATCGAAATTCGAGAAGGTGCAGGAGCCTTTGTCTGCGGAGAAGAGACCGCTCTTATCGCATCGATCGAAGGCCATCGAGGAATGCCGAAACCGCGACCACCCTTCCCCGCGGTAAAAGGATACATGGGCAAACCAACGAATATAAACAATGTCGAAACATTCGCAAACATACCCCTGATCATGCTCAAAGGCAGCGAATGGTACAATGCCATAGGCACCGAAAAGAGTAAGGGTACAAAGATATTCGCCCTGGCAGGAAAGGTAAAGAACACCGGATTAGTTGAAGTGCCGATGGGCATCACCCTTCGCGAGATCATCTATGACATCGGCGGCGGCATCCTTGACGACAGAGAATTCAAAGCCGCCCAATTAGGCGGACCGTCCGGCGGATGCATACCGGCGGAGCACCTCGACAGTGAGATCGACTACGACAACGTCCAGCAGATCGGGGCAATAATGGGTTCCGGCGGTCTTATCGTCATGGACGAAGACACCTGCATGGTCGACGTTGCCAGGTATTTCCTTGAATTCGTTCAGTCTGAATCCTGCGGCAAGTGTACTCCATGCAGGGTAGGCACGAAAAAGATGCTCCAGATCCTTCAGGATATCTGCGGGGGCAGGGCCGAACTTAAGGCCCTCGATCAACTCGATCAACTCGCCGGAAATATCAAAAAGGGAGCCCTTTGCGGGCTGGGGCAGACTGCACCGAATCCGGTAATGTCAACGCTGCGGCATTTTCATAAGGAATACACCGAGCACATCGAGGAGCGTAAATGCTCTGCCGGCGTCTGCCGCGAGCTTATCGGTTATAGTATCGATGCCGTTAAGTGCGTCGGCTGCGGCGCCTGCCTCAAGGCCTGCCCAAGCGGTGCGATCACCGGCGAAAGAAAAGAGCCGCACGTAATCGACAAGGTCGTGTGTACAAAGTGCGGTATTTGCAATAGTGTCTGTAAGTTCGATGCCGTCGATGTTCGTTGAGGATATTTCTACAAAAAACGCCGGCGGATATATTAGATGTGATATTAAAAGAGCATGGTAATCAGCAATATGCCTGAAATAACAGTTAGAATTAACGGTAGAGAGCTGACCGGTCGCCCCAGCCAGACGGTCCTCGAACTGGCCCTGGAAAACGGCATTGAAATACCGAACCTTTGCCATGACCCCAGGCTCGTGCCGACTGGTTCGTGCAGGCTGTGTCTTGTCGATGTCGAAGGGCAAAGGGCGCCTGTGGCGGCGTGCAGCTTTGAAATCGCTCCGCAGATGGTCGTAAAAACCGAGACCGAGGAGATCAGGGCGATCAGGAGATCCTTCCGGGAGCTTCTGTTTTATGAACACACTGGTGTCTGCACTACCTGCGACGAAAACGGCGATTGCAAATTGCAGCGGTACGGCTATGAGTATCAACTCGCCGATGAGGTCTTTGCCGCCGGGCAGGTCGCCGAGCATCGCAATAATTACACCACCGGCAACGCGGCCCTTAGATACGATCCCGGCAAGTGCATCCGCTGCGGCAGGTGCATCAGGATCTGCCAGGAGGTCCAGATGGACCATGCCCTGACTTTCAAGGAACGGGCCGGCGACGTCGAGGTCACAACCGCGTTCGATATGCCGCTGAACGATTCGACCTGCGAACTCTGCGGCCAGTGCATCTCCACATGCCCGACGGGAGCCCTCTACGAACGGGCCGCTCTGGGCAAAGGCCAGTGCAAGGACCTCAAACGCACCCGGACGACGTGTGTATATTGCGGCGTCGGATGCCAGATCGACCTGAACATAAATACCGCCAAGAACGAGATCGTCCGTGTAACCAGCCCCATCGGATGCGTGCCCAACGACGGCAACCTCTGCGTAAAGGGCCGGTTCGGTATGGAATTCGTAAACAGTTCAAAGAGACTCACCTCGCCCCTGATCAAGCGAAATGGCGAATTCCACGAGGCGACCTGGGAAGAGGCGATCGACTATGTCGCTGTGCGATTAAACGAGATCAAGGCCGCCCACGGACCCGACAGCATCGGCGGGCTGTCCAGCGCAAAATGCACCAACGAGGAAAACTACGTCTTCCAGAAATTCATACGCACCGCGGTAGGCACCAACAACGTCGACCATTGCGCAAGACTATGCCACGCCTCAACGGTAGCAGGCCTCGCAAGGGCGTTCGGCAGCGGGGCGATGACCAATTCGATCGACGAATTGCCCGGTGCCGGCTGCATCTTCGTCATCGGATCGAACACCACCGAAGCACACCCCGTAATCGGATTGAAGATCAAAGAAGCCGTTGTCAATAACGGCGCTATCCTGATCGTCGCCGACCCCCGCAGCATCGACCTCGTACAATATGCCAAACTCCACCTCGCCCAGAAACCCGGAAGCGATGTGGCGCTGATAAATGCGATGATGAACGTCATCCTCACCGAGAACCTCTGCGACATGGACTACATCAACGAGCGAACCGAAAACTTCGACGCCGCTGCCGCGATCATAAAGGACTTTACCCCCGAGATGGCCGCTGAGATAACCACCGTTGATGCCGATGCGATTCGCCGGGCTGCGAGGATATTCGCCCAGGCCTCAAGCTCGAGCATAATATACAGCATGGGGATCACCCAGCACACGACCGGAACCGAAAACGTCCTTAGCCTGGCCAATCTCGCCATGATTACCGGCAATGTCGGCATAGAATCCGCCGGCGTCAACCCGCTCAGGGGCCAGAATAATGTGCAGGGAGCGTGTGACCTCGGCGCACTGCCGAATGTTTACCCAGGCTATCAATCCGTCGAGGATCCCGCGATCAACAGCAAGTTCCAGCAGGCATGGGGCATGGACCTCTCGGGCAAAAAGGGCCTTACCGTAGTCGAGATGATGCACGCCATCGAGGAAGAGAAGATCAGGGCGCTTTACATCATGGGCGAAAACCCGGCCCTTTCCGACCCGAACCTCAACCGCACCCGCAAGGCCCTCGAAGATATCGACTTCCTCGTCTGCCAGGACATCTTCCTCTCCGAAACCGCCGAATACGCCGACGTGGTCTTCCCGTCCGTATGTTTCGCCGAAAAGGACGGGACCTTCACAAACACCGATCGCCGGGTCCAGCGCGTAAGAAAGGCTGTCGCTTCGCCGGGATCCGCCCGCGATGACTGGCAGATTATCTGCCAGGTGGCAACAAAAATGGGCCAGCCGATGAGCTACGATTCACCGTCCGACATCATGGACGAGATCGCCTCGGTCTCGCCGATCTACGGCGGTATATCCTTCGACCGTATCGACACGCTCGGCCTCCAGTGGCCCTGCCCCGACAAAGACCATCCCGGAACAAGATACCTGCACAAAGGTAAATTCACCCGCGGCAAAGGAAAGTTCCACCCCGTCGAATACAAGTACCCCGCCGAGCGGCCCGGCAAGAAATACCCGTTCGTCCTGTCGACGGGCAGACAGTTGTACCAGTTCCACACCGGAACAATGACGAGAAAATCGGCTGTGATAAACCAGGTCTCGCCAACCGGATACGTCGAGATCCGCACCGAAGACGCAAAAAAACTGAATATCGCGGACGGCGACTCCGTCGAGGTCATCAGCCATCGCGGAAAGGTTACAACCCTGGCAAAAGTCACCGACAATATCGAATCGGGATGGCTCTTCATGCCGTTCCACTTCTGCGAAGGCCCGGCCAACATGCTGACCATAGACGCACTCGACCCGATAGCAAAAATACCCGAATACAAAGTCTGTGCCGCCAATATAAGAAAAGCCGGCGGCAGGAATTGACCGCAGGCCAAAGGCAAACCGGCCACGGATAGCCCATAATAAGCGAGGCCGCCGCGTACAATGATCCAGATACCGTCAATGCTGATGATAGGCTCAGCCGACAGAAACGCCGGCAAGACCCTCTTCGCCTGCTCCGTCATAGAACGGCTCTCTTTAGGGTCCCCCATCGTCGCGATCAAGGTTACCGCCGTAGATGCCGCCCACAGCGGATGCCCACGAGGCGGCGACGGATGCGGAGTCTGCTCGTCCCTCGACGGCCCATACGACATCACGGAAGAAACCGACCCGACATTAGACAAGGACACCGCAAGAATGTTAGCCGCAGGAGCAAAACGCGTCTTCTGGCTGAGGGTCCTGAAATCCCACCTCGCCGAGGGAATCAATGCCCTCATGGAAGTTACCGGCCCGTCCGCCCCCTTAGTATGCGAATCCAACACCCTCCGCCTCGCCGCCCAGCCGGGCCTGTTCCTGATGCTCAAGAACCAAAACTGCGAAAAATACAAGGCCTCCGCCCAAAAGGTCGCCCCCTTTGCCGATCGCGTGATAACCTTCGATGGCCAGACATTTGATATTTCGCCAAATGACATTAAACTTATCTCTGGCAAGTGGACTGCCCCTGCCGGGCAAGCCTCGATCAACTAAATATTGAGCGAAGCGAAATCCCGATCTATCGGGACTAACGACCCCCCTCGCAGATAAATACCCCGCAATTACAGCTAATACCAATTCCACTAAAACAATGCGCGTCCGTCCGTAGGATGGGTAACTTGTTACC
>DAOVVQ010000214.1 GCA_030637065.1 Planctomycetota bacterium | reverse complement strand
ATCCGGAGGCCCCTGGCCACCGGAACCGGCCCAGCCGCTCACATCCGGCTTGGTCAATACCCCTGGCAGAAAATCGAACGTATAGTTGGCGTCCGCCGTGATCTGAAGTTTGCCGCCGGTTACCGAACTGCCGACCCCGGTGATCGCATCGAACTTAGCCGCTATGGTCGTCATTGTATCGCCGCCCGAACTGGCATCGACGGCAACAGAGGTCCGCGTAACCGTACCGTCGGCCGCCGTTACCCGTATATAAACAGTCCCGTCGACAACCGCGGGGACGAAATCGCTGACATCCTGATCCGTCATCGTCCATCCCGTAAGTTCGGTAAAGGACCCCGTTTCACCGACGCCCTGAACGTGCAGCTTGTTCGTTTCGTTGGCGATAGACAGGGCAAGAGCATCCAGCTTGGTGCTGACCGTCTTGATGATGCTGTTTCGCAGATTAAACAACCCCCCCAGCGTGCCGCCGGTAAGGTTGGTGTTGTATTCATCGGCGCCCAGAGGCGAAATACCGAGACTATAATCGCTGCCGCTGACCACCAGACCGACCTCAAGCTCGGCGACCTGCTTGCCCATAACCAAAGGTGTGTCAAGCACGGTAATTGTTATCGAACCGTCGTCGACTGCCTTGGTGCTTATCCCTACCAACCGACTAAGCTCCGTGATCAGCTTATCCCTCTGGTCAAGCACATTGTTAGGATTATCGCCGCTGTTCTGCATCTTCACGATGCTCTCGTTTAGCTCTGCGATCTGGCCGGCCAACACATTGACATCATCCATCGTCCTTTCCGCCTCGCTGTAAACGTGATCCTGCAAGTCGGAAACCGTCGTGCCGAGGCTGCGAAGCTGGTTTGCCAGCGTCTCGGCGCTGGTAAGCACCTCACGCTGGTAAATCACTTCCGTCGGATTCAGGGCAAGGTCGTGCATCGCATTATAGAAATTGTCCATAGCCGTACTCATACCGCTGGTGATAAGCTCACCGAAGGCGCTTTCCATAGTCGTCAGGGCGTCAAGTTCCCTGGATATCTGTGCCAGCACCGACTCCTGGTTGACTATCTCCTCGTCCAGGAATCTGTCGACCATGCGCGTAATGCCATCGACGCTCACCCCCTGGCCGATCATGGACCCATTGGTGTACCGATCCGCTGTGGGCCTGAGGTCAATCCGCTGGAGATGGTAGCCTTCCGTCGCGGCATTGGCAATATTGTTGCCGATGACATCCATCGCCTGCTGGGCGGCGTGTATTCCGCTGACACCTATGTCAAAACCTGCCATTATATCATTCCGTCAACACTTAGATTCGCAAACTTACCATACCTTTTTCCGCCTGCCACGAGGTATTGCCCTGGGCATTATACGTAACCGCACCCTTGCCTGAACCCATGATCTGATGCAAAAGCGACTTGTTCAGCCTCGAACATTCCCGCAGCAACAGGCTCGTACGAAGATGCTCGACCTGCATACGTTCGACAAGCTCTTTAAGCAGTCGCTGCTTATCGGCAAGAATCCCGCTCATCTCTTCCGGAAGGCACGCACACAATCTCGACAGATTCATCTGGCTCTCACTGCACCCTAATGCCGCAGCCAGCTCCACGCATATACCCTTGCGTTTCCTCTCAAGCCACATCTGGCCAACCTCATCGTTGGCGATCTCGTCGAGCAGGACCTTGAGGGCCTCCTCGTCACGTTTGATCACACCGGCGCGCAAACCGTCAAGACGTTCCAGCGACAGCACGATCCGGCTGGCATCGGCATCGAGAACGCCGATCAACTCGCCGACAAGTCTGTTTAACTGTATATTCAAAGATTGCATATTATTTCATCCATATACGCTCATAAGCCGAAACGCCGGGGCATTGACCACTCTAAACGACTATGCACTGGTATCCAGTTTGCCGCTGGCCTGAACCTGCCCGGCGGGATTGGCAACGGGGTTTAGCCCGGCGGACTGCCGCATCGTTTCGTAAATATTCTCCCATAAACCGAGACCGCCCTTGGCTGTCACCGCGTCGGCAAGAAACGACCAGTACATGCTCTTGATCTCTTTGGACGAAGAATCCTCCATATCCGACTCCGGGATCGTCTCCTTCATCTTATCCATAAGCTGATGGATAAAAATACCCTCGAAGTCCTTAGCCACCTTCTTGCGCTGCTCGTCATCGAAGTCGATCCCAGCCGCCTCGATACGCCCGGGCAAATTGCCCGGCATCTCAAGGTCCGTTGCCATAGCCGGCCGATCTAACAGTAGTTTGCCGATATCCATTGAATACTCCTACATCATTTCAATACGGGCCTGAAGAGCCCCTGCCATCTTGAGGGCATTGAAAATAGCTATCAGGTCCCGCGGCGTTGCACCTATTGCATTAAGGGCGTTGGCCAATTCTTCCACCGTCACCACATGAGGAACCGGAATAAGATACCCCTCTTCTTCCATAACCCCTAAAGATGAACTTTCGACTATCGCCGTCGTGGCACTGTCGGTAAACGGCGCGTTCGGCTGAGAGACCTGCGGCTGTTCCCTGATCTTAACTACCAGGCTGCCCTGGGCGACGGCGGTCTCCGATATGCCAACATTGCCGCCGACTACTATCGTACCGGTCCGCTCGTTGATCACCACCACCGCGGGCATATCAACCTCGATGTCAACCTGGCTGATCTCCGCAAGAAAACCGACCTCATCGGCTCGTGTAACATGGCTCGGCACCCGGACCCTTATCGTTCCGGCGTCCTGAACGTAGCAACTTTCCGGATAAAGACCGCCGATCCCCCGACCGATCCGCTCAGCCGTGGTAAAATCGCCGTTCCTGAGATTCAGCGTTATGTATCGCATACCGCCGATATCCTCGACAAATGTCGCCAACTCCTCCCGCTCGACATAAGCGCCGTTCGGAATTCGCCCGACAGTCGGATGATTTTTGGTCGCCTGGCTGCCCGTCTTGCCTTCCACCGTCCACGATGAGGTCGATATCGCCGCCGCACGCGCAACGGCATAAACCTGATCGTCGGCACCTTTAAGCTCCGTCGCCAGCAGCATGCCACCCTGAAGGCTCTTGGCTTCACCGATCGCGGCAACATCGATGTCAATTCGCGAACCCATCCGGTCCCACGGACCCAGCTCCGCCGTTACCGTAACCAACGCGATATTCTTGGAAGTAAGAACGCTCGAATCAAGCGTTATCCCCTCACGCCGCAACAAACTGGCTAACATCTGCGACGAAGGAATAGAGCCATCGCCGGTTCCGTTGAGGCCGACAACAAGTCCGATCCCCCTGAGCGTATTGCCACGAACACCCTGTATCTCGCATATATCCTTAATCCTGGCGCCAACAGCGGCGCCTGCCAGGACAAACACGACCAGGACGATTAACGGCAAACGAATTTTCATAATCAATGCTCCCAAAGATAGAGGCCTTTCGCCAAATCCCTTCGCAACCGCCTTAGAACGGCCACAGATAATCAAATATCCGCCCGAGCCAGCCGGGCCTGTTATAATCATCAGAAGGCCCGTCATTGATGGTGATAAGCGTGAAATTGGCCACCTGCTCGCTTTTTATCGTATTGTCAAACTCTATATCGCTGGGCCGAACTATTCCGCTGACCTCGATCGTCTGCTTGTCGCCGGACATATCACGGCTGCGGGTCCCGATTACCACAAGGTTGCCGTTGGGATGAATGTCCTCGACCACCACCGTAATGCGGTCGGTAATACTCCGTTCATCCTTATAGTCGCCCTTGCCGTCAAGCGACTTGCTGGAACTGGCTGTGATACCGACGCCGGGTATACTGGGAATAATGTGATCGATACCGACCTGATCTCCGTCCAGCGCCAGGGCCGTGTTGGTGCTCTTCGAATATGTCGACTTGACCTTGCTGTCAACCTTATGGTCTTCACTGATAATGATCGTCAGCACATCGCCGATCTGATTGGCCTTGTCGTCGGCATAATAGTCCTTGCTGTGATCGCTGCGTTTGGCCCAGATCGAACCGCCGCGGCAATCGCCTGAGACAGCCGCCAACAAGCAGACCGCAAGCGAAACCGTCGCCACCATCCGAACTGAATATATTTTCTTGATCATATCTTGTCCTTTCAGTAAACGGGCTCGACGGTTCCGTCGGGCTTGACCATGCCCACGATCAGCGGAGCATCCCGCTCAAGACCGCGTTTTATCTTGATATAATCCCCCACCTTCCCGTCGGCCAGCGCTTCTCCCAGTGCCGAGATCATCATGCCGGGCCTTTCGATCTTTATCACCACCATCTGTCCCCGCTCGATGAGTGTCGGCGGAGCCACAGCCCGGACCATCGTTTCGGTAATTACACTGTCCTTATTGATCCTGCGCCGGGCGATCATGCCGTAAGGCACGGACCAGTTCGCCGCAAGAGGCTTGTCCGCTTCGATGGTTTCGATTCGCACGTTATCCGAGCCGATCATCACTCCCTCGGCGATATCCGCCAAGGCAACGGCCCGCTGCTGCTTGAACTTGATCTTGAAAACGATCTCGCGACCGCCGATTTCCGCCCCATCCTCCATCACGCCGACCCATATCCTGTTGGGCAGCTTCGATGAACTATATCCGCTGATCTTAGCCGCAAGCTTTATCGAACCGCCATCAGCGGGCAGAACCCACTGGGCAGACCTTCCAACCGGCTCGATGCTGCTTACCGAAACGCCGGACAACTGCTTCTGCAAATACAGCCTGGCGGTCTCAACGAATCTATCCGTGCCAATCGTCTGCTCATTCCGCTTGATCGTCACCGTTTCGGCACCGCTAAGGCTGATCTGCGAGCCCTTTATACCGCTCGACGCCAGCCGGCTGAGGATCGTACCCCTGTCGATCACTATCTGCTGACCTGCCAGCGAAAACCGACCTAATCCAACTCCATTTGCCCTCGCTACAAGGGCATCCTCTCCGCGAACCACCCCTACCAAACCGAGGTTTATAAGTTCCCCCGCAACCATCGCCTCCCGCGGAAGGTAAACACGCAACCGGCCACTCGCCCCAGGCGACAGAGTCCCGTCGCCGGCGGCAATACAGAAACCCGCCATCAGCGACAAAAATGTCACAATGATCCGCATTCCGTTTCTCATTTTACCTTCTCTCGATCCTTTGCCTGCCAGTTACCTTATCAGGTCATCCCAGACACCATTACCTGATCAGCATGTTCAGTTTCATGAGCATGTTATCGCCGATCCTTATACAGCGTGAATTGATCTCATACCCGCGCTGCGCCGTGATCAGATTGATCAGTTCGTTGACCATCTGCACATTTGATTTTTCCAGGAACTTCGACAGCAGACCGCCGTAACCGTTCTCGCCCGCCGTACCTGAAACCGCCGTTCCGCTGGCCGCCGTCTCACGGTAAAGATTACCGCCCTCGGAGCTTAAACCCGACGCATTGGGAAATCGATACAGATCCAGCGTTCCCACCGAACTCGGCGTATCCTGACCGCCAACCAGCACACTGATAGTACCGTCGACGCCGATATCGACACTGACGGCATCGGCCGGAATTGTTATACCGGGGCTTACCGTAAATCCGCTCGCGGTGACCAACTGACCCGAAGAATCCTTCTGGAACGCCCCGTCGCGGCTATATCTCTTTTCCCCGCTGGGCAGCGTTATCCCGAAGAACCCGTCACCCTGGATCGCAACATCCAGCTCATTGCCCGTATTCTGGAGTTCCCCTACAGTGAATATCTTATTGGTCGACGCCATCCGCACGCCGCTGCCGATCTCCAGACCGCTCGGAGCCGTCACACCGGAAGCAATCTCCCTGCCGGCCTCGCGAATCTTGACGTAAAGCAGATCTTGAAAGTTCACCTGCGAACGCTTAAAACCATTGGTGTTCATATTCGCAAGGTTGTTCGCTATGGTATCAACCATCGTCTGCTGAGCATCCATTCCCGTTGCTGCTGTCGAGAACGCCTTAAGCATAATTTTTCTCCTTGCACATTTTAACTATTAGCAACGCCGAGCATCGTCTTGGCGTTTTCATGACGTTTCCGCAAAAGATTCATATTCGTTTCGTAAAGTCGAGATACCGTGATCAGGTTTATCAGCTCTTCAACCAGCTTGACATTCGAGTTCTCGCGGTATCCCTGCTCCAATACCGATGTCCCTGGCTTGGGGCTGAGGTCACCGGGGGCATCGAAGCAATTATTGCCCACGTTTACCAGTTGACCTTCATCTTCGCCAAAATCCACAACACGCAACTTTCCTATACCCACCTGCCCCGCTTTGATCTGCCCTCCCTCCGAGATCGTGATCTGCAGCGTGCTTATTCCCGGCGGCACCACGATCGGTCCCGCTTCACCGGCAACCAATCTCCCGTCCAAATCCACCAATTGCCCGCTATTGCCGACCTGAAACACTCCATTTCGGGTATAAAGCGGACCGTTTTCGGTCTCGATAACGAAGAACCCCTTGCCGTTGATAGCTACATCGAGCGACCGGCCCGTCGTCAGCAACGAGCCCTGCGACAAATCGACAGACCCGGTGGCTTTGACCTCGCTGGCTGGCATCGTCGAGTCCCCGCCCCCACCGGTCAGCTCCGCCAATTCCCGGCTGAATGCGTTGACCTTGCGCTTATAGCCGGTCGTGTTGATATTGGCCATATTATGCGCAATCGTATGATATTCCTGGATCAGCGAACT
>DAOVVQ010000200.1 GCA_030637065.1 Planctomycetota bacterium | reverse complement strand
GCACTGGAACTGGAATTACGGCTGCGGCGACATCGGCAACCAGGGCCCGCACCAACTCGACGTCGCCCGCTGGGGCCTTAATAAAAATGAGCACCCCGTCACCATCAGCTCGATGGGCGGCTTCTACGGAGAGCCCTGCGACCAGCAAACCCCGAATACGCAGAATGCCAGCTTCAAATATGCCGACGGTACGCTGCTCGAATTCGGCGTCCGCGGCCTCAAGACAAATTA
Source organism: Planctomycetota bacterium (assembly GCA_030637065.1). GTDB lineage: Bacteria > Planctomycetota > Phycisphaerae > Sedimentisphaerales > Anaerohalosphaeraceae > DAOVVQ01. The sequence goes on along the minus strand of DAOVVQ010000200.1, from coordinate 6,969 downwards.
CGAAGACGGAATCCGGGTCGGAAACATGTTCTATGGCACCAAGGGTTGGATGCACATAAACGGCGGAGAATGGAAGACATACTTCGGATACGGCGAACACGCAGAGCCCGGACCCAGCAACAAGGAAGCCGGCGAATTTGCAGACCCCTCCGACCCAACAGGAGCAGGCGGCGGCGGCCATTTCGGCAATTTCATCGCAGCCCTACGCGGCAAGGCCAAACTGACCTGCGACATCCTCGATGGCCACTACTCGACCGCACTGGCACATCTGGCAAACGTCTCCTATCGAACAGAAAGGATGCTGACCTTCGACGGAGCTAACGAAAAGGTAGTAGGCGACGGCGCAGCCAACAAGCTCCTGCGCAGACAACATAACAGAGCGCCATACGTAATAAACAACAACGTATGATCCGCATATAAACCAAAAAGGCCGGGCCCGGACAAAAAACCGCTCCAGACCCGGCCTTTTTTACGCCCCCATCCACTAACGACCAAATAGCCCCGTAGGATGGGTAACTGCCTTATAGGCAGATAGGATTCGTTACCCATGCGGTTCTGTAAGGCCATCCGTGCAGCATGGGTAACAAAGTTACCCATCCTACGCTGTTTCATTGCCATCCATCCAGTCCGCAGCAAGGGTGGCAGCGTGTCCCGATTTATCGGGACCGATGGGCGTATACCACAGTTCGCAGCAAGGGTGGCAGCGTGTTTGCGAAGCAAACCGATGGGCGTATGCGCAGTGGCGCCCACCATCGGTTTGGCTTCGCCAAATCCCGATGCATCGGGACCACCCAGCGAAGTTTTAAGCCTTTGGTCATTAGAATTTGGTGCTCGTTTAGCATTTAGAGCTGAGAATTTAGAATTTCCTTGAAAAACACCACCTTTTGCGCTAAATAGAAGATAAGCCCCGTAGCGTGGGCCTTGGCCCACGCTGGACTGAATATTGAGCGAAGCGAAATCCCGATCTATCGGGACTGAATACTGAATACTGAATACTGAATACTGGATACTGGATACTGATAAATGCCCTTGAAAGTAGCATTAGCACAATTTAACGCCTCTGTCGGCGATATCGCCGGCAACACGGGCGCCATGCGCTCCGTGATGAAGCGAGCCCGGGCCCTTGGCGCTCATGTGCTGGTCTTTCCGGAGATGTCGATTTGCGGATATCCGCCGGAGGACCTGCTCTTAAAGAAGCATTTCTTAGACGACAATCGCCAGGCCGTCGAGCAGCTTGCCCTCGATACGGGCCCCGAGACCGTCATCGTCGGTTTTGCCGAGCCCGATGGCGATATCAGCTTCAATTCCTTAGCCGTCCTGCAAAATGGCGCCGTCCAGCGGATATATCGCAAGGGCAGGCTGCCGAACTACGGCGTATTCGACGAGCAGCGATATTTCCGACCCGGAACCGAGCCCCTTGTCATGGATATCAAAGGCACTACCGTCGCCCTTACGATCTGCGAGGATATATGGCAGCTTGACTGGCTGGGCCGCTTCTTCAAAGACACGCCGCCCAAAGACCTGCTGATCAACATCTCCGCCTCGCCGTTCCACGCGGGAAAGCTCGCCGAAAGGCGCCAGCTTTTCAGCCGATGCGCCCGCCACTTCGATTGTGCACTTGCATATTGCAACTTCGCCGGCGGCCAGGACGAACTCGTCTATGACGGCAGGAGTATGTTCCTGGACTCGACGGGAAAAGTCGTCTGCCAGGCCAAAGCCTTCGCCGAAGACCTCCTCATCGCCGAGATCGTGCCAACAGATGGCGCCACATCGGTAAAGCCCGCAATAGCGACATCCGCTGCCGAACAAATGCAGCCAGCCGAAGAGATCTATCACGCCCTGGTTCTGGGCACACGCGATTACGTGCGAAAAAACGGCTTTGAAAAGGTCCTCATCGGCCTAAGCGGCGGCATAGACTCGGCGCTAACCGCAGCCGTTGCCGCCGATGCCCTTGGCAGCGAAAATGTCGTCGGCGTGACAATGCCGTCGATGTTCAACACCAAAGAGACCATAAGCGATGCCGAAGAGCTGGCAAAGAATCTCGCCATCGGGTTCCACACAATACCGATCGCAGGCGTCCTCGGAAAATTCGACACAGTTTTGTCTCAAGTTGACGGCTGGGACAGCGCCGGCGTAGCCTACGAAAACCTCCAGGCCCGTATCCGCGGGAGCATACTGATGTCGCTGTCGAACCAATTCGGATACATGGTCCTGACCACCGGCAACAAAAGCGAAACCGCCGTAGGCTACGCAACGCTCTACGGCGACACAGCAGGGGGGTTCGCGGTCATAAAAGACGTCCTGAAAACAATGGTCTACCGACTCTGCCGCTATGTAAATGAAGCCAACTCCAGAGAGGTCATCCCCGAAAGCACGATCCAAAGACCGCCAAGCGCCGAACTGAGAGAAGACCAGAAGGACACCGACTCGCTGCCCGACTACGACCTGCTCGACGAGATACTAAAAGGCTACATCGAGCAGGACAAATCCGCCCAGCAGCTTGCCGACGAAGGCCTCGATGCCGCCATCGTCAGCCGAATAATACAAATGGTCGACCGAAACGAGTACAAAAGAAGACAATCCCCCCCAGGAGTAAAGATCACACCAAAGGCATTCGGAAAAGACAGAAGAATGCCAATAACAAACCGCTACAAAGAATAAAACACCTTGGAAAACCCCATAAGAAACCGTCTTCCCAAAGGTCATCCCGACCGTAGCGGAGGGATCTATTTAAACATCATCGCGAAGCGATTCCACCCTTCGACATTCGAAATTGGAAATTGGACATTCGATATTCATCCCCACCCTTCGTGCCTGGTTGTGTAGGGTAGGCCTTTAGCCCACGCTGAAAACGTTCGCAATTCTATGACCGCAGCGTATCGATCACGATCTCCGCCAGGTCGGCGAAGCTCTGTTTTGACGGCGATATCCTCTCCATACTCACCGCCCCAGCCATCACCGACATCAGCAGCCGAACCTGCGTCTTCGTGTCAAGCCGACTGCTGATTTCGCCCGCTGCCCGGCACCTCTCGACCAGGCCCTCGAAAAAATCGAAATACCATTGCCAGAACTTGCGGATCTTTTGCTGTATGTGAGGATGCGACTCGTGCGAATCCGCCGACAGTCGCAGGATCAAACGACAGTTCACCCATTCGCCCGAGGCATTTAATTTGGCTAACTTGCCGATCATCTCACGCAATTGCCCCAGCGGCGAAAGCTCACCGTCCAACGATTCGGCCAACAACTGGTAATCCTGCATAACCCGCTCGATGACCGCCTCGCAGAGCGAATCTTTACTCTTGAAATAATGATAAAACGCACCCTTCGTGATCCCGCTGGCCGTGATTATATCGTCGAGAGTCGTCCCCTCACAGCCGTGCGTGCTGTAAAGCGTCCTCGTCATCCTGAGGATCCGCGACTTCGTATCCGTTTGACCTCTCGCCATTTCTCTGCCTCTCTACTGAAACACCGCCTGCCGGACCGGATCGCGATTATCGTCGATCCATTCGCACTTGCGACGGATCATCTCAAGAAAATCCGGTCCCGGTAAATGCCCGAAAAAACCCGTCACAGCGATAGGCATCACCGCCTCTGCGATCATGATCTCGATCATCAGGTCGCCTATGGCACTTAGCATATCCTCGTGCAGTGTAATCAATTTGGCGTAGCTGGCAAGAAAATTCGCCAGTTTACTCAGGTCAAGATACGCCGGCCATTGGGCAGGATTGGGCCGCCCGCCGACGATAGAGTAATGCAGAGCCCCGTTCGCCGCGTCGGTTACGCAGGGCGCGACCTTAACCGAATCAAAATCCAGCACCGCTGCGACCCCTTGCGGACAAAAGAGCATATTGCCAGGATGCCAGTCGCCGTGAACGATCTGCTCGGGCCATGAATCGAACCCCAGCTCGTTTACATGCACGCTGCTGTGGTTGTAGTCGGTCAGGAGTTTCTGGGCCGTTGCCCGGATCTTCCGATTGGAACCGGCGGCGTTTTTGGCCGAGCCGATAGTCTTGAGGTGCCCGCGAACCGCCGAGCTGTCATGATACGTCCGCCGAAGGGGCTGCCAGTCACACTCAAAATCAAGAAGGTTCAGATGAAAAAGGGCAAGCTGCCGACCGGAATCAGAGACACAACCGGCGGAACCGTCAAAGCGGCTGCCGTCGATAAACTCGAACAGTTCATAAGCATGGCCGTCCAGGTACAGGGCGGTATGCCCGTGCTTGTCCGTCGGTATCAGCGAGGCCACGGGAAAATCTTTCTGGTCCAGATACGTATGGATGGAATGCGAAAAGGCGACATGATAGCTGTCATCATTGCGTTTCGACCGGCGCTTCAGCAGAAACCTCCCCCGATCCGTTGTAATGATCTTCTTCGGAGCCCCCCGGTCGCCGGCGCTGAGCGATTTCGTCCCGCTGATCGTCCCGATTTCGTAGTGACTCAGTGCCTCGGCAAGTTCGGCTGAGCTGAAATGTGCCCCACCTCTTGGCATGTGGCCATATTCCCCTGATAATCCGAAATGGCTCTGTTTGACGGGCCGATCACACCCGAGTCAGCCCAATTTCATGAAAATAATAACAAGAACCAGCACCGCCACCAAAGCGCTCATTATCACAAGACCAACCTTGTATCGAGTGATGACTTCCTCGACGTAAATGTCCTCTTCCGGCTCCTCGGTCACTATCGACGTACCCTCTTCGAGCTGCTCGAGCGCACCAAGGTCAAACTTCCGCTTGGCCCTGACCGGCGGCTGACCGGCGGCTACAGCCGTCAGATCGATCAAAAGCTCCTCCATATCCTGGTAGCGGTTCTCTTTCTTCTTCGCCATCATCACCTCGATGATCTCGCCAATACCGGACGAAAGAGAGGTGTTAATGTGGTCAGGCGGCACCAACGGCTCCTTCAGATGCTTTCGCATAACCTCAGAAGGCGTGCTCGCCTCGAACGGAACCCGCCCGGTCACCATATGAAAGAACGTCGCACCTAACGCATAAAGGTCCGCACGACCGTCAATATCCAGCTCACCGCGAATCTGTTCCGGTGCAATGTAATAAGGCGTACCAAAGGCCTTGCCCTTTTCGTGCTCGGCGGCCTTGATGTCGGAGGTCTCACGCGCCAGACCCATATCAGCGAGCTTGACGACCCCGGCCTTGTTGATCATAATATTCTTGGGCTTGACATCCCGATGGATCATACCGTTGGCATGTGCGTGGGAAAGGGCGTTGGCCATCTGGATGACCACTTCCAGAGCCTTGGCTTCGTCGAATATCTTGCCCTTGGACAGATCGTCGTAAAGCGTCTTGCCCTCGACATATTCCATCACAAAGTAATACAGCCCGCCCGCCTCGCCAACGTCGATGGCCTGAACGATATTATTGTGATTCAGCTTGGCGGCGATCTTGCCTTCCTTATAGAAGCGCCTTACATAATCCGGCTTCTCCGTGAAACGCTTAGGCAGGACCTTGATCGCAACGATGCGGTCGAGGCTGATCTGTTTGGCCTTATAAACAACCGCCATCGCCCCGGAACCGAGCTTTCCGTACACCTTATATCCCGGTATCTGGCTGGCGGAGCTGCGGCTTTCTTCTATATTGGTCTCGACGCGTGTGGCCTGAGTCCGGGTGATGTAACCATACTCGAGCATCAACTCTTCGAGCGTCAAAGGCTCCTCAGCCATTCGCTTCTTAAGCTCGTCGAGGCAATGCTGAAGCTCCCCCTCGGTACAGAGCCTGTGCTCTACAACGGTTCGGCCAAACAAAGTGTCCTGACTAGTCTCAGCCACTCACAAAACTCCCGGGAATAATCATTATATCCGCCGATAATACTCCGGCGGACCAATTATCGATTTATATCGGCCATTGTCAAAGAAAAACTGACGTACTTCGCTGCAAAGGTGGCATTTGTCGGCGTAACGGGCCTTTTTATCGAAACCCAGCCCGACAACTTCCGATAACAAGCCAGCCGGACCGCTGCGGAAAAGCTCACCAATGACCTCCATCCGGCCCGGATCGAAACCACGCCACATCGATTCCAGGTCCGTCTCTGCAATGTTTCCTACCACAATTCCGCTGCAAACACCACTGAAAACGTTGCCGTAAGGGTCAATATGCACGCCTTTCGCCGACAAAAACTCCGAATCACACGCATTTTTACACAAAAAATCCATGCCCTTGTCCGCAAAAAGCCCGGCAATCGCCCCCGAAGCCCGACCGGTAAACCGACACGGATAATCCTTCGCCGCCAATCTGTACAGTTCATCGCGGTCCCCGTCCCAAACAGGACCCGACTCCCCGTCTTTAATATGGCCCAATTCCGCGTCTTCTTCAAGATACTTTTCCCAGCGAACGAGAACCCGGTCAGGCCCCAATGCCTCCCGACCGACCTCAACCAATGTTTTGACGCACTCAATGTCGATAAATTCCGCATGGAAGGGGTCCCAGCTGACCTTCAAACGCCCCATACCCGCCTCATCTAATAGACCCAGACGCTCCGCCACCACTGTTCTGTCCGTCGCCCAGAACCCGTTGGTCTCAACCGTATCAAATCCCCCAAGGCCCAGCTTCCGGGCCTGACGTGCCAGTTCAAGCAGATGGTCGAAGTACAAAAAGGGCTCGCCGCCCGTAATATGGACCCTGGCCCTGTCGCCGGCTAAGTCGATCAGCGACTGCCAGGCCCGAATCCCCATATCAATCGGCATCAGCCCGCCCTTGTCCGGACCGCAGTTGTAATAGCAGAATTCGCACGACGCCGGGCACTTATACGTCAGCATCAGCCCAGCACTGGACCACAATTTCAGCTTGGGCTCCGAACGGCCAAGCCCCAGATTGTAGCTATTATCAGACAACTCATTCATAAAGATTACTTCCAAATTAAAGGTACCAGGTACATTTAATTCCCGCAAAAACACCGATAGCGGTAGGTTAAAGGCATAAATTAAACGTAAATTAAAGGTACCTGGTACCTTTTAATTTT